>NZ_RCVI01000278.1:0-194240 GCF_003667455.1 Micromonospora sp. CV4
ACGGTGGTGCCGGCGAACGAGGTGCCGGTGGAGACGGCGGCGTAGACGTCCGCGTCGGCGTTGCAGGTGAACGTCACGATGTCGTCGCGGCCGTCACCGTTGATGTCCCCGACCCGGGGCTGTTCCGATCCGACGGCGAACAGGTCGTGCCACGTCTGCGGGGCCCCGAACGAACTGCCCGACGACAGGGCGACGATCACGTCCGACGCCGTGGCCGGCCCCTGCGTGAAGGTGATGATGTCGTCCCGGCCGTCCCCGTTGACATCGCCGAGGGCCGGGAACTCGCCGAACGGGCTGAAGTACTCGTGCCATTTCAGGCCGGGTCCGAACGAGGTGCCGGTGGAGAGGGCGACGTACACGTCGCCGGCGGGATTGTGGGTGAACGCGACGATGTCGTCCCGGCCGTCGCCGTTGACGTCGCCGACCGCGCCGATCTCCGCCCCCGGCGCGAACCAGTCGTGCCACTTCAGGCCGCCGCCGAACGAGGTGCCGGTGGACAGCGCGACATAGACGTCGCCGGTGTTGCTGTGGGCGAAGGTGACGATGTCGTCCCTGCCGTCGCCGTTGACGTCGCCGCTCGAGGCGGTCTCCCCACCGATGGAGAAGAAGTCGTTCCACTTCACGGAGGTGCCGGCGAAGGAGACACCGGTGGAGGCGCCGACGTAGACGTCGGCGAGAGTGTTCTGGGTGAAGGTGACGATGTCGTCGCGACCGTCGCCCGTGACGTCGGTGGCGGAACCGCCGGTGATGGCGTGGGTACGGGCCGCCTCGTCGAGCTGGGCCCGGGCGACGGCGGCCACCTGGTCGTACCGGTCGGGGAAGCCCGACCGTTGCACACACTGGGCGACCTGACCCGCGCTGTACCCCGGGTTGTTGCGGTCGCAGACGATCGCCCTGGTCACGTACTGGGTGCTGGCGTAGACCGGATCCATGATCTGCTCCGGCGTGCCCCACCCGTAGTCCCAGCGCTGCTGGAACACCCCGAGCGACGACTTGTCGCCACACGGCAGGTTGTTCATGTGCGACTCGACCCAGCCCGCCTCGAAGGCGGACAGCGTCACCTTGTCGTTGGCGTTGTGGGCGCGCGCGACCCGGTAGACCACCAGGGTCACGGCGGGGTCGCGGTAGGCGGGGATGGACGGGCAGGCCAGGGTGCCGATCGGTTCGGCGTGGGCCGGCGCCGCCGCGACCGTCGCCACGGCCGCGCCGAGGGCGACCAACAGGGCCAGGAGAGTACGTCTCACGGTGCTCCTCGCGAGGTCGGGGGGTCAGCTTGCTGGCTTCGCGTAGCTGTCACCGGCGCGGATATCGATTGCTGAGTGTGGCATCAGGACGACGACTTCTGTCAATGTCCGCTGAAGATTTTCTTCACAGTGCTGCCAGGAGTGGGCAGCCATTGACATCGACGGTCGTCGCAGGTTTACTCGCCGGTAATCGATGTCCAGCCGCTCTCCAGCAGGGGACCCCCATGGGTATGCGTCGCCGCACGTTCATCGGTCGCCTCGCCGCGGTCGGCGCCGCCAGCGCCCTCGGCAGCGCCGGAGCCGTCCTGACGGCGGCCGGACCGGCACAGGCAGCGGCGTGGAAGAAGCGGCTGACCGGCGCGGACCTCGACACCAACAGCCGGTGGCGGGTCGCCGGCACCGACCTGGGCATCCCCTACGTGCTGGAGAACGGGTCGATCGGCTACCTCTTCGGTGACACCTTCAACACGCCGTGGCCCGAGGGCCCACCGCTGCCGAACGACTGGCGGTCACCGGTCATGTTGCGCTCCGCCATCCACCCGGGCGCGCCGGGCGGAGTGGTCTTCGACAGCGCGGCACGAGTCGCGGGCAACGGTCGTGCCCCGGAGCTGATGCACAACGGCCACCACGGCATCGGCATCGACGGCCTTCCGGAGGTGACCGTCATCCCCAACGACGGCATCAGCTTCCCCGAGACCGGCCGGCAGCTCATCTCGTACATGAGCATCGAGAACTGGAACTCCGCCGGCCCCGCGGGGCCGCACTGGAGGTCGCGCTACGCGGGGCTGGCCTACTCCGACAACGGCAACGACTTCGTTCGTACGCCGCTGAAGTGGTGGAACAGCCCGGACAACCGGGACCCGTTCCAAATGTGGACCATGCAGAGGGCTGGCGATCACGTCTACGTCTTCTCCGTACGAGCAGGCCGCCAGAACGGCCCGATGATGCTGCGTCGCGTCCGGTGGGACCGCCTCTTCTACCCGGAATCGTATGAGGGGTGGGGCTGGAACGGCGCGAACTGGGGTTGGGGACGGCCCTGCACCGCCATCCTCACCGGCCGCTTCGGCGAGCCGTCCGTACGCCGCCTGGCTGACGGCACCTGGGTGATGTCGTACCTGAACTGCCAGAACGGGTGTGTGGTCACCCGGACCGCGTCCGGGCCGGACCAGGCGTGGACGGCGGAGAAGATCCAGGTGACGAGTTGGCAGGAGCCCGGCCTCTACGGTGGATTCATCCACCCCTGGTCCAGCCGCGACGCCAACGACCTGCACCTGATGGTGTCGAAGTGGACCCGCACACCGGACGGCCGCAGCACCGCCTACCACGTCAGCCAGTTCGTCGGCTCGGTGTAATCGCGCCGGCGATCGGGCCAGCGTCACCTGCTGTCGCGGGTGTCGTTTCCCGGTTATGAGGGAAATGCGGCGACCTGTTCTTTTCACCGCCCATCGTGGTCGGCGCGATCGGGTCCGTCCCTGTTCGACCGGCTGCGGCGTCCTGGCCGGCCATGACCGACACGGCGTTCACCTTCGGGTTTCCGACGCACCGATGCGACCTCCCCAGCTGGGCTGACTCGGGCAAGGACCGGCTCGCAACTTGCATCCGGCTCGGATTGACCCGTCCGTTGCACCACGCAATTATGACGTCCAATAAATAGACGTCGACCAATCTTGACTTGTGCAGCTGGTCAGCGCACCGTGAAGAGCAAGAGGCAGATGAGCGCCATTATCGGCCCGGCTGAAGCGGTTCGTTGAATGGGGGCGCTGCCGATTTCACGCCGCGCGCAACAGGAGGCGTCACATGCGGTTGAATCCGTTCACCGGAGCCTATCTCACCGATCCGGCCAGCGTGTGGCGACGCATTCTCGACGATCCCGCCGGGGTGCACCACGCCGAAGATCTGGGCCTGTGGTTGATCAGCAGGCACGAGCACGTCCGGCGCGCTCTCGCCGATGCCGGGACGTTCGCCAACGCCCTCACCCTCGCTCCGGTCTACGAGGTCTGCCCGGAGGCGATGAGCGTGATCATGCAGATCGACGCGCCGCCCACCACCGCCGCCGCGGATCCACCCGTACACCCCCGCACCCGCCGGGCCCTTCGCGCGACCTTCGCGAACACCCCCGACCGGGTCGAGGCCGATTACGGCCAGATCGTGCGTCGCCGCGTCGACCAGCTGGTGTCCCGGCTCGTCGCGCGCCAGGGCGAACAGGTCGATCTGATCCGGGAGTTCGCCACCGAGCTTCCCCTGCTGGTCGTCCTGGACATCCTCGGGGTGCCCGACGCCGACATCGCACGGATCCGGCGCTGGGCGGACGGCCAGATCGCCCTCATCTGGGGGCAGCCCGACCCTGAGGAACAGGTACGCCTGGCGCGGGGTCTGCTGGAGTTCTGGCACTACTGCCAGGAACTGGTCCGCCAGCGGGCCGACAGTGGACACCTCGGCGACGACTTCATCAGCCGGTCCCTGATGTACCGCGACGACGATGACGCCGTGCTGACGGAGAACGAGGTGGCGAGCCTCGCGTTCAACCTCCTGGTCGCCGGCCACGAGACCACCGCCGGGCTGCTCGCCCACGCCCTCGACCAGGCGCTGTCCAGCCCGCAGCGGTGGCGGGCGATCGCCGCCGACCCGCGGTCCGTCCCCGCGTTCGTGGCCGAGACACTGCGGTTCGCGCCCGCCATCGACGGCTGGCTCCGGGTGACCCGCAGAGAGGTCACCCTGGGGGAGGTCACCATCCCGGCGGGGGCACGCTGCCTGCTGCTGATCGGCGCCGCGAACCGGGACCCCGCGGTGTTCGCCCACCCGGACCGGTTCGACCCGCACCGCTCGGACGGCAGAGATCACCTGTCCTTCGGCCACGGACCACATTTCTGCATCGGCGCGGCATTGGCGCGACTGGAGGCCGGGGTCGCACTCAGCCGACTCGCGGCCGCCATTCCTGGCCTACGGCTAACACCGGAGCAACGTCGTTCCTACAAACCCAATGTTGCATTTCGCGCACACCACACACTGGTCGCAACAATCGATATCGTCGGGCCGGCCGACGACCCGACGGTGCTGGGTGCGACGGGCGCCGGGATGCACGTCGCCTGACCAGGACGGCGATCCGTCCGCATGCGAGCGGGGTTGACCTGCGGACGGATCGGGTATGGGGCGATCGGGCCCACCCCGCGCGGCGGCGTCCCGGAGCGAGTCCGTCGCACCCTGGTCGCGCTTTCCTCGACGATCCATGTCGGCCAACGTCTTCACACCCATACCATCCTGGGTTAAGAATTGCCCCCTATGAATGTTCGACCCGTCGGCTAATCTCGATCGGACGCCCACTGTCGATTTGCTGGTGCCATGAAGGTGAGCGCATGGAACACACGTCCCCGTCGAGCGCTGCTCACTCCGCCGCCAGTGCGCGGTTCCGATGGGAGCTCCGCAGCTGCCGGGTCAGACGGGGCCTGACGCAGCGTGCGCTGGCGGATCTGGTGCGGTTCAGCCGGGAGACGGTCGCGGCGGTGGAGTCGGGTCGCCGCTTCGGCAGTCACGAGTTCGCGGTCCGCTGCGACGACGTCCTCGACACCGGCGGCCGACTGGCGGCGCTGTGGCCACAGGTCGCGGCCGAGCAACTGGCGGCCGATGGCCGCCGCGGCCCCCGCTCCCCGGACCCGGTGCGACCGGATCCACCGGTGCCGCACCAGCGTGGTCGGCGCGACGCGCGCGACCCGGGCGCGGTGGTGGACGCCATCGACGAGTTGCGTGAGCTGATCGGCCAGGTGCTCAACGGCCAGCCCGACCCGGACGACGGTGCGCGGCCCCGGACGGCCGGCCCCCACGACGACCAGCGCTGACCCTCGCGACCCCGGGTCGCCCCCGGCGCGTCACCGGCCGCTGACTCTGGGTACAGATGCTGGTACGGGCAGTTTGTACCACGGTCAGGTCTGGTCTCCGGCCGCGCGTTCCGGCCGAATGGGACTTGCATTCAGCAAGGTGCGTATAGACCGTCATCGACGAGTCGTGGGAGTCAATCTTGGCGTCGAGCACGAGGTCCCACGCGGCCCGACCCTACCCGACCCGGCGACGCGGTTGGAAGATTGCGGGGCGGATGCGCCTCATCGTCGCGGCGCCCTTGGTCGCCGTGATCGGGTTCGCCGGCCTGGCACTGACCGAGAGCGCGCGTCAGACGACCCGCGCCAGCGACCTGGAGGTGCTGGCGCGTCTCGGCGCCGAGGCCGGCGACCTGGCCTACCGGCTGCAACGCGAGCGCATCGCCGCCGCCGACCTGCTCACCTACGCCGCCACCGAACAGCAGGACGCCTTCGGCACGGAGATGGCCGCCACCGACGACGCCGTCGCTCGCTACCGCCGCCAGCGCGACCGGGTGCCCGCCGACGCCGATGCCAACCGGGCCCTCCTGCGCCGCATCGACGCCGCCCTGGACGGCCTCGCTCCGCTGCGGACCCAGGTGCGCACGGCGGCGCACGCCTCGGTGTCGGCGATGACCTTCAGCTACCGCATCGCGATCGCCGACCTGATCAATTTCCGGGAGAACGTCTCGCACGGAGTGGTCAACGCTCAGCTCGCCGACGGTATCCGGGCCTCGGCAGCACTGTCGAAGACGGCTGAGGCGATCGGCCAGCAGCAGGTCGCCGTGCTCCGCGCGGCCGCGGCCGGCGAGCTGACGCCCGCCATGCAGCAGGACATCACCGCCGCCCGGACCAGTTACACCGAATCCAGCCTGTCCTTCCTCGCCCTGGCGCCACCCGACTGGAGCCTCTGGTGGGACCAGGTCGGCACCGGCAAGGAGGCGCTCGTCCTGCAACGGATGCAGGACGAGGTGTCCCGAGCTCAGCCGGGGGCGCGACTGCAACTAGCGACCGACTCCTGGGTGTCCACGACGCAGGACCGCGCCGCCCGCCTGTCCGAGCTGCGGGGCCGGGTCGACGACGCGGTGCTCGACGACGTCCGGGCCGCGCACACCGACCAGCGCCGCCGGGCGGTGGCCGAGGCTGTCGGCGTCCTCCTGGCGCTGCTGCTGACCGCGTTGGTGACCTGGGCGGTCGCCCGGCAGATCACCCGGCGGCTGCGTCGCCTGCGCGACGCGGCCAACGCCGTCGCGTTCGAACAGCTCCCGGCCGTGGTGGCCCGGCTCCAGCAGCCCGGCAGCGCCGCCGTCGACCCGCACGAGCTGGCCCGCCAGCAGTCCAGCGCCGCCCTCGAACCATCCAGCGACGACGAGATCGGCGAGCTGGGCCAGGCGTTCAGCGCCGTGCACCGGGCCGCGGTGCGGACCGCCGCCGAACAGGCGGTCATGCGCGCCAACACCGCCGACATCTTCATCCACCTGAGCCGCCGTGAGCAGCGGCTGGTCGACGCCGTCCTGGCCCAGGTGGACCTGGTCGAGCGGGACGAGACCGACCCCGACCGCCTCCACCAGCTCTACACACTGGACAACCTGGCCACCCGGATGGGACGGATCAACGCCAGCCTGCTGGTGCTCGGCGGCGTCGGCGTGGGCCGGGTACGCCAGCACGACGTGCCGCTGCAACAGGTGCTCCAGGCGGCGCTGTCCCAGATCGAGCACTACGCGCGGATCCGGCTCGGCATGGTCGACGGGGACGTCGCCGTGGCGGCCAAGTCCGTCGACGAGGTCGTGCACCTGCTCGCCGAACTCATGGACAACGCGACGACGTACTCGCCGCCGGGGAGCGAGGCATGGGTCACCGGCCGGAGCCTCGGGGACCGGGTCATCGTCCAGATCAGCGACGAGGGCGTGGGGTTGTCCCCGCACCGGCTGCAACAGCTCAACGAACTACTGGCCCGGCCGCCGGCCATCGACGTCGCCGCCGTACGGGCGATGGGCCTGGTCGTCGTGGGCCAGCTCGCGGCCCGGCTGGGGGCGAGCGTCCAACTGCGACGCGGCCCCCGACGCGGCACCCTCGCCGAGGCGACCCTGCCCGCGGCGATGATCCGGTCTCTGCCACCGGAGGAGTACCTGCTCGCACCCGGCCGGTTGTCCCGCCGGGCGGCCCGTACGACCAACCCTCCACCGCCGTACCAGCCGCGTCCGCAGCCCACCGCCGGGCACCCGCCGGTCGAGCGGACCCTGCCGGCGGCGCCGGTGTTCCGACCCGCCCCCGCGCCCACGAGCCGGGGTGAGGCGCCGACCGAGGAGCTGCTCATCTTCGAACAGGTCAACCACTGGTTCCACACCGACGTCGTCGACGGGCACGACGGCCGGGAGTGGTCCAGCCCGGCCGACGACGCCTGGCGTACCGCCGCCGAGGCACACACTCCCGAGGTCGCCACGACCACGACGTCCGGCCTGCCCAAACGACAGCCGCAACGGCATCTCGTGCCCGGTGGCGTGACCGTGCCCCAGCAGCAGCAACGGTCGGAATACCGCGACCCGGCCCAGGTGGCCACGGCGATGGCCGCGTACGCACGCGGAGTGGCGACCCGACGACGTACCCCGATCAACCTCGGCAACAAATGACGCGACAGGAGAGCACGTGAGCGACCAACAGGACCTCGGCTGGCTGCTGGACAACTTCGCCGCGCGCGCGACCGAGGTCAGCCATGCGATCGCCATCTCCAGCGACGGTCTGATGGTGGCCGCCACCCGCGACCTGCCGCCGGACCGCGCCGACCAGCTCGCCGCGACGGGCAGCGGGCTGGTCAGCCTGCTGCGGGGCGCGGCGGCCTTCTTCGACGCCGGCGCGGTGATCTCCAACGTCACACAGCTCGAAGGCGGGTTCATGTTCTCGATGGCCTTCAACGACGGCGCCTCGCTGCTGGTGCTCGCCGCGCCGGAGTGTGACGTCGGCAAGGTCTCGTACGAGATGACCGAGCTGGCCAACCGGATCGGGGACGCGCTGACCCCCGCGGCCCGAGCCGCCCTGGCCCGCAGCCGCTGACACCCGGCGCCCCCACGCCGGACATTCCCCTCCCTTCCCCTGGAGAAGACATGTCTCTCACCACCCCTCGGCGCAGCCGTGCCGTCACCGCCTCGTTGCTCGCGCTCGTGCTGTCCGTCGGCACGGCCTGCGGCGACGACGGGCCCGGCACGAGTGCCAGCGGCTCGATAAAGATCGGCCTGCTCGCGTCGCTGTCCGGGACGTACCAGGCCGTCGGTAAGGAGATCCGCGACGGCTTCGAGCTCTACCTGGCCACCCACGACGGCAAACTCGGCGGCCGTCAGGTCGACCTCGTCGTCGCCGACGAGGGCAACGGCGCCGCGACCGCGGTGCCGGCGGCGACCAAACTGCTCAAGCAGGACCGCGTGGTCGCGCTCACCGGCATCGTCGGTGGCGGCTCGGTCGCCGGTGTCTACCCCCTGCTCAACGAGACCAAGGTGCCGCTCGTCGGCTCCAACGGCCGGCCCGAGCTCAAGGAGGTCTCCCGGGTCTGGCACACCTCGTACCTCTCCGACGAGCCCGGGGCGGCGATCGCCCAGCACGTCCGGGACAACGTGAAGGGCTCCGTGTACGCGATCGGCCCGGACTACCAGGGCGGGTGGGACGAGCTGCGTGGTTTCACCGACGCGTTCGACAAGGCCGGCGGGAAGCTCGCCAACCCGGACGGCAAGACCACGTTCACGCCGTTCCCGGCCACGACGAACTTCACCCCGTACTTCGCCCGGATCAAGGCCTCCGGCGCCGCCGCCGTCTACACCTTCTACGCCGGCAGCGCCGCGGTGGACTTCGTGAAGCAGTACGCGCAGTCCGAGATCAAGGACGTCCCGCTGTACGCGGCCGGGTTCCTCACCGAGGGCGGTGTGCTCAACGCGCAGGGCGAAGCCGCCCGGGACATCTACTCGGTGCTCAACTACTCGCCCGACCTCGACAACGCCGAGAACCGCGCCTTCGTGGCGGCGTGGAAGGCGAAGCACGACGGCTCCCCCACGACGTACGCGTTGGCCTCCTACGACGCGGCGGCGGTGCTGGACCGGGCCATCGGGGCCGCCGGGAACGACCCGACGCCGGAGGCCATCAACAAGGCCATCGGTCAGCTCGGTCAGATCGCCAGCCCGCGCGGCACCTGGCAGTTCTCCACCACCACGCACTCCCCGGTGCAGAAGTGGTACCTGCGGCAGGTCCGCCAGGACGGTCGGGCACTGTCCAACACCGTCGTGGGTGACCTCGCGACCATCGGCCGGTGATCGCGGTGGCGGCCGGCACGAACCGGATCGACCCGTACCTGATCCCTGCGCTGGACGGGGTCGCCTACGGGCTGCTCGTCTTCGTCGCGGCGTCGGGTCTGGTCTTCTGTTTCGGCGTCGCCAACATCCTCAACCTGGCGCACGGCATGCTCTACGCGATCGGCGGGTACACCGCCGCCGCCCTGCTCGACGGCGGTTGGGCGAGCCTGGCGTTGGCGCTGGGGGTCGGTGTGCTGGCCGCCGCCGCGGCGGGTGTGCTGCTGGCCGGCCTGCTCACACCCGTGGCCACCGGCAACCACCTCACCCAGGCGCTGTTGACCTTCGGGGTGGCACTGGCCGGCGGCAGCCTGCTCGTCGCCGGCTTCGGGCCGGACGATCCGCAGGTCCAGGTGCCCGCCGCCCTGGACGGGTCGGTTGTCGTCGCCGGCCACCGTTACGCCGCGTACCGGCTGGTCTTCATCGTCGTCGCCGCGGTGATCGCCGCCGGGCTCTACCTCGCGGTGCGACGGACCCGGGCCGGGATGCTGATCCGGGCCGCCGTCGACGACGCGGAGATGGTCGCCTGCATGGGGGTCAGTCCCGCGCGGATCCGGGCCGGTGTGCTCGCCGCCGCCGGCGCGCTGGCCGGCGCCGCCGGGGTCCTGGGCGCGCCCATCATCGGCCCCGGTACGGACACCGCCGACACGGTGCTGTTGCTGTCCCTGGTGGTCGTCGTCCTCGGTGGCCTCGGGTCGATGGCGGGCACGCTGCTCGCCGCGCTCGCGATCGGGGAGATCCAGACCCTGGGCGTGGCGCTGCTGCCGTCCGCCGCGCCGTTTCTGCTGTTCGCGGCCATGGCAGCCGTCCTCGCCGTGCGAGCGCGTGGCTTCGCCACCAGCCGGAGGGTGACATGAGGGACGAGCTGATCCGCCGGGCGCGTGGCGCCGTCGCGGCGCTCGTGCTGGCCGGCCTGGTCGTGGCGCCCTGGGTGGTCGACGACTACACCGCGGCGATCCTCGCCCGGACGCTGGCGCTGGGCCTGGTCGGGGTGAGCGTGGCGCTGCTCACCGGCGTCGCCGGCATGCCCACCCTCGGCCAGACCGCACCGTACGCGGCCGGCGCCTACGCCTGCGCGGTGCTCGGCAGCCAGATCTCCGACGTCGGCGTCGTGCAGGTCGCCGTCGCGGCGGGCGCCGGGGCGGTGCTGGCCGCGGTGACCGTGCCGCTCGTCGTCCCCGCCCGAGGGGTGATCGTCCTGATGATCACTCTGGCCATCGGCGAACTCGTCGTGACCGTCCTCGGCCGCTGGCGGTCGGTGACCGGTGGCACGGACGGGTTGGCCGGCATCACCCCGGTCCGCCCGTTCTGGGGGCTGCCGGTGCTCGCCACCGACCAGGCGCGCTACCTGTACACGCTGGTCGTCGTCGCGACGCTGGTCGGCGCGGTGCTGTTGCTGCTGCGTACCCGGTTCGGGCTGCTGCTGCGTGCCGGCCGGGACGACGAGACCCGGCTGCGGGCCAGTGGGCACCGGGTGCCGCTGCACCTGTCCGGCGCGCACATCACCGCGGGGGCGATAGCCGGTGCCGCCGGCTCACTGCTGGTCGTCGCCCAGCAGTACATCTCGCCCGCCGATTTCGGCTTCGACACCTCCGCGCTGCTGCTGCTCGGTGTCGTCATCGGCGGTACGGCCTCGGTTGGTGGCGCCCTGGTGGGCGCGGCGCTCGTCATCGCCGTCCGGGACTGGCTGTTCGGGGTGCTGCCCGGTCACGCGCCGCTGGTGCTGGGCGCGCTGTTCGTGGCGACGGTCTACCTGCTGCCCACCGGCGTCAACCGGGTCCGGGGCCCTCGCGGCAGGCTGCGCCCGCCGGCCGCCCCGCCGAGCCGGCCCGACGCGCCGGCGGCCCGCGACCACGTGACGGTGCCGGAGCTACGCGCATGACCTGCCTGCTCAGCGCCCAGGACGTCAGCGTTCGCTACGGCTCGCTGGCCGCGCTCGCCGGCGTCGACCTGTGCGTCCACGACGGTCAGCGGCACGCACTCATCGGCCCCAACGGCGCCGGCAAGACGACCCTGCTCAACGTGATCGGCGGGTCGACGAAGCCGCACCGCGGCACCGTGCGCTTCAACGGACGGGACGTCAGCCGGCTCGGCCCGGCGGCGCGGGCCCGCCGCGGCATCAACCGGATACACCAACGGCCCGCGGTCTTTGCGACGCTCACCGCGACCGACAACGTCGTGGTCGCCGCGCTGCCCCGGGTCACCCGGCGCCGCGGGTGGTGGCCCGGCGGACGTCGACGTGCCGCCCAGCACCGGGCGGGCCCGCTGCTGGACCAGATGGGCCTGACCGACGTCGCGGCGGTGCCCGCCGGCCACCTCGCACACGGGCAACGACGTCAGTTGGAGATCGCCATGGCCCTTGCCGGTCGTCCCCGCCTGCTGCTGCTCGACGAACCGGCGGCCGGGCTGTCCGCCACCGAGGTCGGCCGGCTGGCCGAGCTGCTCCGGGCGCTGCCCAGGGAGGTCGCCGTGTTGCTGGTCGAACACCGGCTGGACCTGGTGTACGCCCTGTCCGACACGGTCACCGTGCTGCGCGACGGCCGGACGTTGGCCGCCGGGGCGCCGGACGAGATCCGTACCTCGCCGCTGGTGCGGCAGGCCTACGCCGACGGGATGTCCTGATGCTGTGTGTGGAGCGTCTCTGCGCCGGCTACGCCGGCGGAATCGTGCTGCACGAGGTGAGCCTGCGGGTGCCTCCGGGCGGCATCCAGGCCGTGGTCGGTCGCAACGGCGCGGGCAAGAGCACCCTCGTGCACACGATCGCCGGCCTCGTTCGAGCCTCCAGCGGTCGCATCGAGATCGGCGGCGTGCGGGTGGCCGGCCGGCAACCCCACCGCATCGCCCAGTCCGGGGTCGGTCTCGTCCCGCAGGGCCGACGGGTCTTCTCCCGGTTGACTGTGGCCGAGCACCTCGTCCTGGCGGCCGCGCCGTGGCGGGCCGCGACTCCCGGCGGTGAGGGCTGGACGGTGGCGCGGATCCTTGAGCTGCTGCCCCGGCTGGCGGTGCGGCTGCGGCACCGCGGCTGCGAGCTGTCCGGCGGCGAGCAGCAGATGCTGGCGATAGCCCGAGCGCTGCTCGGTCAACCACGGGTGCTGCTGCTCGACGAACCGTGTGAGGGGCTCGCCCCCGACCTGGCCGCGCGGGTGCGTGAGCTGATCAGCGGCCTGGCCGCCGACGGGTTGACCGTGCTGCTCGTCGAGCAGCAGCTCCAGCACGCGATCGAGATCGCGGACCGGGTGGCGGTGCTGGAGTACGGCCAGGTGGTCTACGACCGACCGACGGCCGAGGCCCGCGCCGACCCGGCCCCGCTGGCCGCGATGTTGAGCGTCGCCGCCGTTCCGCCGTCCCCGGCCACCCGACCGACCCCTCGGCTCTGGGCCGACACCCCATAGGTCACCCGACCCCTCTCGGAGAGGTAGACACCGATGGCAACCGCCACCACCGATGGTGCGTACACCTTTGACAACGGCGCACCGGACGCCGTCCCACAGATGCAGGCGCTGGAGTCGTTCCTGGATCCCATCACGATGCGTCGCCTGGCCCGCCCGGTGCTGCGCCTGGGTACGCGGTGCTGGGAGGTCGGAGCCGGTGGGGGTTCGATGGCCCGGCGCATCGCCCGAGCGGTCGGCGAGGACGGTCAGGTGCTGGCCACGGACATCGACCCCACGCACCTGGTGGCCGACGGCAACCTGCGCGTACGCCAGCACGACGTCCGCACCGAACCGCCACCCGGGGACGCGTTCGACCTGATCCACGCGCGGCTGGTGCTGCTGCACCTGCCCGATCGGCGACGGGTCCTGCGCACGCTCGCCGGCGCGCTGGCTCCCGGCGGGTGGCTGGTGGTCGAGGAGTTCGACTGCACCGCGCCACTGCGGGTGCTGACCGCACCGAGCGACGACGCGGCGAAGCTCTTCGCGCAGGTGATGGACACCATGATGGGCGTCCTTCAGGAGCACGGCGCCGACCTGGGGTGGGCGCAGGACGTGCACACCGAGATGGCCCTCGCCGGTCTGACCGACCTCGACACCATCACCCACTCGCAGAGCTGGGTGGGCGGTTCGACCGGAACGTCGCTCTACGAGACGAACTCCCGGCAGTTGGAGCCGGACCTGCTCGCGGCGGGGCTGTCGCCCAACCAACTGAACGCGTTCCGACGGCTGGTCCGCGACCCCGCGTTCGCCGTCATGTCGTACCACTTCGTCTCCACGCGAGGGCGTCTACCGGGCTGAGAGGCCGGTGGACCACCGCGCGGAGAACGGTCGCGCCGTCCGTACCCTTCCCGCCCCAGCACGCCCCCCGCTGAGCCGGACAGCACTATGGAGGCGCCGACCGAACCGGCCGGGCTCCCCGCCAGGGAGCCCGGCCGGACCGCGTCTCAGTGGTGGCGGCCCTCCCACACCCGGTAGGTGCGCAGGTTCGGGTCCGCCTTGATCTGCGCCTCGGTGTACTTGATCGTGTCCCAGCCCTTGCCGGAGTAGAGCGCGGTCTGGTCGGCGTACCAGGGTGAGTTCGGGTTGGTCGACTGGGAGTAGGTCAGGATCTGCCGCCCGGACGGTCCGTTGCGGCCCAGCTCGACGGCCATCACGAACGACGATCCGTGCACCACCTTCGGGTAGCCGACGCCCGGCACCCGGTTGTTGATGATCATGTTGAAGATGCCGGCCTCGGCGCGTCCACCGTGGATCGGGATCCGCCGGTCGCCGCGCGGCTCGGTCTGGATGTCGCCCAGACGGGCGTCGAGCGGAA
The DNA here is from genome assembly GCF_003667455.1 of Micromonospora sp. CV4. NCBI lineage: Bacteria > Bacillati > Actinomycetota > Actinomycetes > Micromonosporales > Micromonosporaceae > Micromonospora > Micromonospora sp. CV4. The sequence goes on from NZ_RCVI01000278.1 coordinate 14,170, forward strand.
TGCCGGCGAGGCGCTGCACGGCGTCGGCGAGCGCGGTGCGCACGGCGGGGTTGGCGGTGTCGAGCCGGCGGGGCGTGCGCACCGGGTCGGTTGCGGCGAAGGTGTCGGCGAAGCGCAGCCCGTTGGCCAGGACGAACTCGGTGAACAGGTGCGCGCCGCGGCTGCCCAGGTCGGCGTGCAGGTCCCAGCGGGCCAGCGCGGTGCAGGCGGCCCGCAGGTCGACCGTCGCGCCGTTCGAGGCGGTGGCGGTGGGCTGGGCGGTGCAGAGCGCGACCAGGTCGTCGCGAACCAGTTCACCGCCGTACACCCGGTTGCCGAAGACCGTCCGCCACAGCCGGTCGGCGGTGAACCCGCGCCCCGGCAGCCCGTCGGTGCCGGCCAGGCGCTGCTGCACCTGGTCGAGGCCGAGACGGGTACGCAGGCTGCGCGGGGTGCGTTCGTCGCCGAGGATCCGCGCGTAGCCCTCCAGCGGGGCCTGCGGGTTCGCCAGCCAGTAGCTGTCGTTGGAGTTGGTGACGTAGTCGGTGCGGAAGCGCACCGGCAGGTTCGCCGGGCCGAGGATGCCGGGCACGGCGGCGTCCCGGTCGGCGCCGAGCGCGCAGGCCGACCGGGAACCGTCCAGGACGGCCTGGCCGCTGCTGGCGTAGAGCGGCTGGAACGGCGCCGGGATGCAGGCGGCGGCGAGGGCGTCGGTCACCCGGGGCACCACCGAGTGGTCGGCGTAGAGCGCCTCACCGCGCGCGTCGGCGGCGATCACGTTGACCCAGGGCAGGAACTGGTAGCGGTCGAGCACCCGCTTCAGGTCGCGGACCGTCTCGGCGCGGCCCATCTGCAACCAGCCGTCGAAGGCCCGGTTGTTGGTGGCGTTGATGTCGGTGATGGCGTACGCGGTGTCGGCGGTCCAGTCGAAGGTGCCGGGCACCACGACGACCGGCCCGAAGTGGGTGTCGTGGAAGGTGCGGCTGACCGGCGCCGTGCCGCCGTTCGGGGCGGGCACCTGCACGGTGACCGTGCGGGTCGTCATCCTTCGCGGCTTACCGTCCACGTAGTACGAGGTGGGGTCGCCGGGCACCAGCGCGAGGCGGTGCCACACGAACCGGCGGGCCGTCGAGACGGTGTGGCTCCACGCGAGGGTGCGGTTGTGCCCGATCTCGACGATCGGGTCGCCGATCAGCGCGGCGCCCTCGACGTCGTAGCGGCCCGGAACCTTGAGGTGCATCCGGTAGAAGCGTTCCGCGCCGTCCCACGGGAAGTGCGGGTTGGCCAGCACCATGCCGCCCCGGTTGGCGGTGGCCGCCTCGCCCAGCCCGTACGCGTTGCTGCCCACCCCGGCGGGGGCGCCGTCGCTGGCGGCGAGCACCGCGGCCGCGCCGGGAGCGTCCTGGACGGCGGCCGGGCCGGTGGCGGTGGGCGGCGCGGCGGCGACGATCCCGTCGAGCATCGCCCGCGAGCCGGCCCGGATCATGCTGGCCCAGGTGGTACGCCAGATGTCCAGCTCGGTCAGTGGCCGCACCCACGGCTTGGCCCGGCACGCCGGATCGGTGAGCCGCGCCGCGCCGGTGCGGCGCAGGTAGGAGTTGTAGCCGGCGACGAAGCCGCGGATCTGGTCGCGGACGTCGTTGGACGGCGAGTGCACGCCGTCACGTCGGCCGTCGAGCAGCCGCTCGACCGCCCGGTCGTCGATCGCCTTGCGGAAGAACAGGTCGCTGCGCACGTTCGCGTCGGTCGGGCCGGTCGCGCCGAGGTATCGGGAGCGCTCGCCGTTGACCGTCACCACCTTCTCGGCGATCACGCAGAGGTTGTCCTCCGCCTGCACGTACCCGACCCCGAAGCCGAGGTTGGCGTAGCTCGTGGCGGTGATGTGCGGGACGCCGTAGGACGCGCGGCGGATCTCGGCCGAGTAGCCCCGGTCGCGCTGGTGTGCGCCGGCCGGGGGCACGCTCAGCCCGGCCAGGACCAGGCCCAGGACCACCCCCGCCGCGCCGAGGCGTTGTGCTGCTGTCACCGCGTCCTCCCCCCGTCGCGTCCCCCAGACGTCGCTGCCCGAGGGACATTCACGTTGGTCGGCATTCTCGTCGCTGCCGTGCCGCCCCGTACACCCCCGGCGCGCCGACCGCGCGCCGTGGTGCGGTCAGCGGCAGCCCACCGGCGTGCAACGGCGAAGCCGCCACGGCCCCGGCGATGTGTCGGTGGCGGTGTCGGTGGCGTGTCGGCGCCGGTGTCGGTGGCGTGTCAGGGCCGTGTCAGGCGGCCCGCGCAGGCTGTACGGCATGACAGCTGACCTGGTGATCGAGGCCGAGGGCCTCGTCAAGACCTTCGGGAAAACGAGGGCGCTTCAGGGCGTGGACCTCGCCGTTCCCCGCGGAACGGTGCTCGGGGTGCTCGGCCCCAACGGCGCCGGCAAGACCACCGCCGTGCGCATCCTCTCCACCCTCCTGGCCCCGGACGGCGGCACCGCCCGGATCGGTGGTTTCGACGTCGTACGCGACGCCGAGCGGGTCCGGCAGACCATCGGCCTCACCGGCCAGTACGCCTCGGTGGACGAGGACCTGACCGGGCGGCAGAACCTGGAGCTGTTCGGCACGCTGCTGGAACTGGGGCGCAACGGCTCCCGGCGGCGGGCCGCCGAACTGCTCGAATGGTTCGACCTGACCGCCGCCGCCGACCGGCCGGCGAAGACCTACTCCGGTGGTATGCGGCGGCGCCTCGACCTGGCCGCCAGCCTGGTCGGCTCGCCGAACGTGATCTTCCTGGACGAACCGACCACCGGCCTCGACCCGGCCAAACGCGAGGACATGTGGGACGTGGTCCGGTCGCTGGTCACGAACGGCTCGACCGTGCTGCTCACCACGCAGTACCTGGAGGAGGCCGACGCCCTCGCGGACGCGATCACGGTGATCGACCACGGCCGGGTCATCGCGTACGACACACCCGAAGGGCTCAAGCGGGTGGTCGGCGGCCAGACACTCGAGGTCCGGCCGTCCGACCCCGCGCACCTGGGGCGGGTCGCGGCGATCCTGTCCGAGGTCGGCTCCGGCGCGCAGGCCGACGAGATCCGCAAGGGCGTGCTCGCGGTGCCGGTCACCGACGACGAGGCCCTCACCGAGAGCGTCGCGCGGCTCGCCGCCGCCGGCATCGCGGTCACCGAACTGTCCCTGCACCTGCCGAGCCTCGACGAGGTGTTCTTCACCCTCACCGGTCGTACGGCGGCCGAGGACGACACCACCGGCCTGAAGGAGATCGCGGCATGAGCACCCTGGTCAGCACACCACCCACGACGCGCACCGTGCTCTCCACGGCCGTGCCGAACCCACGACCGTTGCGGCTCGTGCGGCACTCCCTGGCGCTCGCCAAGCGCAGCCTCATCAAGACCTGGCGTACGCCCGAGGCGCTGATCGACGTCACACTGCAACCGGTGCTGTTCCTCGTCATCTTCGTGTACGTCTTCGGCGGCGCGGTCACCGGATCCACCCACGACTACCTGCAGTTCCTGCTGCCCGGAATCCTGGCGCAGACCATCGCCACCGGCGCCATCGCGATCGGCGTCAACCTCAACACCGACATCGCCAAGGGCATCTTCGACCGGTTCCGGTCGCTGCCCATCCCCCGTTCCGCGCCACTGGTCGGCGCGGTCCTGGGTGACGTCGTCCGGTACGTGATCGTCACGGTCTCGACCCTCGCGATCGGCTACCTGATGGGTTTCCGGATCGACACCGACCCGCTGCGGGCGATCGCCGGCTGCCTGCTCGCGGTGCTGTTCGCGCTCTGCCTGAGCTGGCTGCCGGTCTACGTGTCGATGAAGGTGCGTACCCCGGGCGCCGTGCAGGGCCTGATGTTCGCGCTGATCATGCCGCTGACCTTCGCGTCGAACGTGTTCGTCAGCGCCGACACCCTGCCGGGCTGGATGCAGGCGTTCGTGGACGTCAACCCGATGACCCACCTGGTGGCGGCGGTGCGGGGGCTGTTCGTCGGCACACCGCTCGGCTCGCACGTCTGGTGGACCCTGGCCTGGTGCGCCGGCTTCGTGGCGGTGTTCATGCCGCTGGCGCTGCGCGCGTACCGAAAGAAGATCTAGGCCAGCAGGCCGGCCAGGGGCTTTGACACAGGCACTAGGCCAGCAGGTCGTCCATCAGCTCGCGGATCCGGGCGACGGTGGCGGCGACCGGCCGATCGCGCCACGCGGCCAGCAACGGCTCACGCTGCTCCTCGTCCCCGAGGGCGGCGATGAGCCGTTCGCCGCTTCCGGGCGGGAAGAGGATGCCGGCGTTGGTGCCGATCCGCTGCCCGAGCACGGACAGCTCCCGAGCGGTCGCCACCTCGTCCCGGTGCGCCGCGAGTTCGGCGCCGCCCAGCGCCCACGCCCCGATCACCGGCAGGTCCTTCGAGGACAGCGCCTCGTCCCGGGCGAGCGTCAGCATCGTGACCGCGCGGGCGTCGGCGTCCCGCACCGAGGTCGGGCGCGCCTGCTCCACCCGCAGGTAGAGGACGGACACCGCGACCCGCAGCACGACGCGCGCCTGTGGCGGCGGCCCGACCCACCCGGCCAGGGTCCGGACCACCCCGTCGGCGTAGGCGAGCGCCTCCTCGTACCGCTCGCGCTGCCAGGCGAGGTGGGCCAGCCCGAGGCGCGCCTGCGCGGTGTCCACCTCCTCGGCCTGTCCGGGTACCGCCATCTCGCCCAACCGCCGTTCCGCTTCGGCGTCACCGGCCAGGGCGAGCTGCACGTCCAGCAGCACCCGGATCGATCGGGCGTCCTGCGCGGCGCCGATCAGGTCCATGTGGCGGACGCTGCGCGCCAGCCACTCGGCGGAGCGGGCATCCCCGCGCAGGCTGAAGAACTGACCGGCGCCGCCCGCCGCCATCGCCATGCCCCAGTGGTCACCGACCACCTCGAAGCGTCGGTACGCCTGCTCGGCGTCGGCGATGGACTCCGCCGGCATGCCGCCGTTCTCCCGTACCGCCGCGCGGGCGAAGAGACCGAGACCCTGCACGTACGGGTCCGGGTGCGCGATCATCTCGCCGGCGGCCTTCATGCTCTGCTCCGGGTCGGACGCGTCGAAGCCCGGCAACGCCGACGCGAGCGCGGTCAGCCGGGGCGACACCTCGTCGGGTCGCTCGGCGAGGACCGTCCGCAGGGCCCGCCGGGAGAGGGCGGCGAGCCGCATCTCGCCGCCGATCCCGGCGTTGACGCCGATCACCAGGCAGGTCCAGGCGAGTCGGTCGGCGTCGGGCAGTGGCCGGCCGGTGGCCCGGCCGTGCAGGATCGCCGAGCGTCGCCGCTGCTCGGGGTCCTCGGCGTGCAACAGGCCGCGTGCCCACCCGACGACCTCAAGGTGCAGGCCGCGCACCGTCCAGACGTGCAGCAGCGCGGTCGCGACGTCGACCGCGGCCGGCTCGTCGTCGTGCCCGTGCGCCCAGCGCAGGCCGGCGACCAGGTTGTCCTGCTCGTCGACGCACTGGGCGAACGCCTCGACCTGTCCGGGGCCGACGAATCGGGCGGCGAGCGCGGCGGCCTTGTCCCGGGCCCACCCGACCAGGCCGGCCATGGCGGCATCCCGGTCACCGGCGGTGTCGAGGCGGGCTTCGCCGTACTCCCGGACGGTTTCGAGCATCCGGTAGCGGGGCGGGTCGTCGCCCTCGGCCAGGGTCAGCAGGGACTGTTCGACGAGCGTCGCCAGGCCCCGGCGTACGTCCGGGGTCCCTGCCACCGCGGCGGCGAGGTCCGCGGTGAACGGCCCGGGGATGACGGCGAGCCGTTGGAGCAGCTCGCGATCGTCGGGCGTGAGCAGTTCCCGGCTCCAGTCGACCATCGCCCACAGGCTCGCGTGCCGTTCCGGCAGGCCGCGTAACGCGGCGTCGAGCAGCGCGAACCGGTCGGTCAGCCCGGCGAGCACGTCGTCGATCGGCATGTGCCGCAGTCGCGCGGCAGCCAGTTCGAGAGCCAGCGGCAGGTTGTCGAGCCGGTGGCACAGCGCGAGCGCCCGAGTGGTGTCCCAGGTCGGCACGGCGCCGCCGGCCCTCGCCCGGGAGTCGAGCAGCCCGAGCGCGTCGGCGTCGGGCAGGACGGTCAGCCGGTGGACCAGCTCGCCGGCCAGGCCCAGCGGTGCCCGGCTCGTCGCGAGGACCGCGACCTCCGGCGACGCCACCGCGATCAGGTCCGCGACGACGGTGGCCACCGCGTCGAGCACGTGCTCGCAGTTGTCCAGCACGACCAGCCCGTCGAGGTCCGGCGCCACGGCGCGCAACCGCTCCTCGGGGCTGAGGACCCGTCGTTCGAGGCCCAGGTTGCCGCCGGTCGCCGCGGTGTCCGCCCCGCCGAGGGCCGCGAGCACGGTCGGCAGGACCTCGTCGGGCGAGCGCAGGCCGGCCAGTTCGACGACGCGGACCGGTCGCTTGGCCGTCGTGGCGCGCCGCGCCACCTCGGCGGCGAGCCGGGTCTTGCCCGCGCCCCCGGTCGCCACGATCGTGACCAGGGGCGCCTCGGCGAGCGCCCGACCCACGGTCTCGACGTCGCGCTCCCGACCGACGAGGGCGGTCAGCGGCCGGCGCCACGCGGCGGGCAGTGCGATCCCCGCCGGTGGCCGGGGCGGCGCCACGACGGCCGGCGTGGTGAGCTCGCCGCGCAGCAGCGCCAGATGGACCTGGGTGATCACCGGCGACGGGTCGGTGCCGTACCGGTCGGCCAGGTCGGCGCGCAGTCGCTCGACGACCTCCAGCGCGTCCGCGTCCCGGCCCTGGGCGGCGAGCACCCGGACGAGCAGGGCGGCCGATGGTTCGTCCGGCGGCGTACGCGCCACGAGTCGGCGCAGATCCGCCTCGTCGAACGGCCCGGCGCCGGCGAGTGCGGCCTGGGCGCGCAGCGCGGCGACGTCCGCGAACAGGCGCGTCTCCTCCGCGGTGACGAGTTCGGGGACCTCGGGGAACAGCGCACGCGCCTGATCGGCCAGGGTGCGGGCGGACGGCTCGTCGCCGGTCCGGAGTACGGCTCGCCCCCGCTCGACGAGCGCCCGTGCCTCGACCGCGTCGACGGAGATCTCCTCGGCGGGCAGGCGGTATCCGCCCGGCACCGCGACCACGGGCAGCCCGAGACGGCGTACCCGGGACACGAGCGCCTGGACGGCGCCGGTCGCGTCGTCGGGCGGCGTGCCGTCCCAGACGGCGTCCACGAGCAGGGCGGTGGAGACCGCTCGACCGCGCGCGTCGACGAGTGTGCGGACCACCGCCGCGAGCCGCTCTCCCCGGACCGGCCGGCCGTCGACGGCGAGCGGGCCGAGGATCGTGATCTGCACGGACCCAGCATCCCCCACCCGCGCATCGGCCTGCCGGCAACCCGCTCGTGGTCGCTGCCAGCCCTACGGGGTGCGCGTCGGGGTGGCGCCCGAGCGGCCCCGGAACAGGCCGAGCCGGAGTGCCCGCAGCAGGGTGCCGGGCCGGCTCAGCGTCGCCGGATGGTCGAGCATGGTGGTGACCCGGCCCAGCCGGGCGTTGAGCACCGGATCGGCCAGCGAGGTCCGGAAGAGCAGGTCACCGAACCACTTGGTGACCTTGTACGCGGGTGGGTACGGGCCGTCGACGTGTGGCAGCTCGATGTCGGCCGAGGTGGAGATCTGCCAGGCGGCGTCGACGACCACCCGGACCTGCTCGAAGTACGCCCGCGCCGGCTCCTCGTGCAGCTTCGGATCGGAGCGCAGGTACGCCGACAGGCAGGAGGCGTGCAGCGTGGCGGAGGTCATGCCCTGGCCGTACACCGGGTTGAAGGACGCGATCGCGTCTCCGGCCGCGACCAGTCCGGCGGGCAAGCGGTCGAGCTTGTGGAAGTCCCGGCGTCGGCTGTCCGCCTGGTGGTACGTGACCACCCCGCCGAGCATCTCGCCATGTTCGGCGATGTCGCCGAACATTTTCGGATAGTGCTGGCGGCAGCGGGCGGTGAAGTCGGCGACGTCGCGGCTGGGCCGGTCCTCGTCGTAGCCGGCGACCAGCATGATCCAGCGGTTTCCCTCGACCGAGTTGATGCCGCCGATGCGGGCGGACCGGCCCTTGCCGGCCATGGTGTGGTAGACGACCACCCAGGTGTCGCTGACCGCCGGGTCCTGCTTGTAGAGCGCGGTCGCGTAGTTCAGCTTGATCGGCATCCGTTGCATCGGCGGGCGCGGCCAACCGTTGTCGGCCAGCCAGTCGCTGAGCCGACTGGACCGGCCCATCGCGTCGACCACGAGGTCCGCCGGTTCGACGATCGGCTCGGTGCCGCCGTCCGGCACGTACCGGGCGCCGGTGACGCGCCGGTCGGCGAAGAGCAGGCCGTCCGCGCGGCCGTACACCATCCGGATGTTGTCGATCGCGAGGGTCCGCCGCCGCACCAGCGCCTCCAGGAACGGACGCGTGGTGATCAGCGCCGGACCGGTGCCGGTCGGTGCGGGCGGCAGCCCCAGCACGCCGTTCACGAAGATCTTCGCCGTGCCCGGGTCGCTCGGCGGCGGTGGGGCGCCGAGCGCGAGCGCCTCGTCGACGATCCCGGGAAACCAGCGTTCCAGCTGGATCTGGCCGGAGGGCAGCAGCGCGTGCACCTGGCTGCCCTGCGGAACACCGGGCCGGGGCCCGGAGTCCACGTCGGACGGATCTCGTTCGATGACGAGCACCTCGTCGGCGTGGTCACTCAGGACCCGCGCCGCCATGAGGCCGGCGATGCTGCCACCGAGCACCACCGCCCGCCGCATGACGACCCTGGTCTCGGCCGGGCGTTCAGCTGTCGCTATCTCCGAGAAGAGCCGGGACGGCGAGGGGGGCATGCGGTCACTCCTCGGGTGGTCGGGAAACCTCGGCATCCACGACCGTAGCCACCGGAGCCGCCGCAGTCAGTCCGTCATTTTCTCGTGGGCATGCGGCGGGTCGCCATTCGGGCATCGAATCGGGCCGCGTTCAAGGATGTCGATGTCGGCAGGTCGCGGGAATCCGCAGGTGAGGACCGTCTTGACAGATCGTCCAGGGGTTAGGTTAGCCTAACCTCATGCATGAGCAGCTGGTGTCGATCACCGGGGAACACAGCCTGTCGGGCGTCGACCTCCGCCTCGGTTACCACGGCGTCACCGTGGTGCACGGCGCGGCGATCGGCCTCCGCCGGGGTGCGGTGACCGCACTCGTCGGCCCCAACGGCAGCGGCAAGTCCACGCTGCTGCGCGCCCTGGCCCGGCTGCACCCGATCGAGGCCGGCACGGTCCACCTCGCCGACGGCGGCCCTGCGACCAATCTGCCGGCCAGGGAGTTCGCCCGTCGGGTCACCCTGCTCGCCCAGAGCCGGCCGGTGCCCAGCGGGGTCACCGTCCGCGACGTGGTGGGGTACGGCCGCCACCCCTACCGGGGACGCTGGCGGGCGGACGACCCGCACGGTCCCGTCGCCATCGCCCGCGCCATGGACGTCACCGGCGTGACCGCGATGGCGGACCGTCCGGTCGACGAACTCTCCGGCGGCGAGCTGCAGCGGGTGTGGCTGGCCACCTGCCTGGCCCAGGACACCCCGGTCCTGCTCCTCGACGAGCCCACCACCTTCCTCGACCTGCGCTACCAGGTGGAGATCCTCGACCTGGTCCGTGACCTCGCCGACGACCACGGCGTCGCCGTCGGCGTCGTGCTGCACGACCTCAACCAGGCAGCCGCCGTGGCCGACGAGGTGGTCCTGCTGCACAACGGCCGGGTCCGCGCCACCGGCACCCCGGCCGAGGTGTTCACCGAGAACGCCCTGACCGAGACCTACGGAATCCGGATCGAGGTGAGCACCGATCCGCTCAGCGGACTGGTCACCACCCGCCCCGTGGGACGACACCTCACCCGCACCCTGATCTGAACGACCCCCCGATCCGTACCAGAGAAAGATCGTCATGACCCGTACCCGTTTCACCGCCCTCATCGCCGTGGTGGCCGCGCTGTCACTCAGCGCCTGCGGCACCACCGAGAACGCCGCGACGCCCGAGGCCTCCGCCTCGGCAGCCGGCGGGCCGGTCACCGTCACCGACAGCCGCGGCAAGGACGTCACCCTCAAGGCCCCGGCGACCAAGGTCGTCGGCCTGGAGTGGGGCGAGGTCGAGATGCTGGTCAGCCTGGGCGTCATGCCCGTCGGCGTCGCCGACCCCAAGGGCTACGGCACCTGGGTCACCGCCGCCAAGCTCGACCCGGGCGTCAAGGACGTCGGCACGCGCGGCGAGCCGAGCGTCGACTCGATCGTCGCCCTGCAGCCCGACCTGGTGGTGATGGAGGACGACCGGGGTGGCACCCTGGTCAGCCAGCTCGAGAAGTACGTCCCCGTCGTGGTCGCCAAGGGCAGCGACGCCAAGGACAACCTCGGCCGGATGCGCACCGAGCTCACCATGATCGCCAAGGCGGTCGGCAAGACCACCGAGGCGCAGAAGCTGCTCGCCGACTTCGACGCGGCCATCGCGGACGGCAAGAAGAAGATCGCCGACGCGGGCGCCGCCGGCCGCCCGTTCGCCATCGCCGACGGTTGGAAGGAGGGCAGCACCGTCAGCATCCGGATGTTCGGCCAGGGTGCGCTCGTCTCCCAGATCGGCATCCAGCTCGGCCTCACCAACGCCTGGACCGGCAAGACCGACGAGGTCTGGGGCCTCGGCCAGACCGACGTCGAGGGCATGAGCGTCCTCAAGGACCCGAACCTGCACCTCTTCTACAACGCCTCCGACGGCGTCGACGTGTTCGCTGACGGTCTCGCCGGCAACGCCATCTGGAAGTCGCTGCCCTTCGTGCAGCAGGGCAACCTGCACAAGATGCCCGACGGTGTCTGGACCTTCGGCGGCCCGCTGTCCGGCAAGCAGTACATCGACCAGCTCGTCAAGACGTACACGGTGTGAGCGTGCTGATCGCACCCCCGCGCCCGGAGCCGGCCACCCGGCCGGCTCCGGGCGGGCGCCTGGCGGTGCCCCGCGTCGTCGGTGTCTTCCTCGCCGCGATCCTGCTGCTGCTCGTGGTCGGCGCGGTGCACCTCACCCAGGGCACCTCCAGCGTCGGCGCCCTCGACCTGCTGCGGCTCGCCACCGGCGCCGACGACGAGGCGGCCCGCGTCCTGGTCGCCTCCCGGCTGCCCCGCCTGCTCGCCGGGCTGGCCATCGGCGTCGCGCTCGGTGTCGCCGGAGCCGCGTTGCAGTCGATCGCCCGAAACCCACTCGCCTCCCCCGACACCCTGGCCGTCAACGCGGGCGCCCACCTGGCGATCGTCTCCGTCGCCGCGTTCGGCATCTCGCTGCCCGCGCTGCCGGCCGGCGCACTCGCCTTCGTCGGAGGACTGGCCGCCGCCGGCCTGGTGATGGCGATGTCCGCCGGTGGACAGGCGGGCACCACCCGACTCATCCTCGCCGGTTCGGCGACCGCGCTGGCGCTCAGCTCGGTGACCACCCTGCTGCTGCTCCTGTTCGAGCAGGCCACCATCGGTATGTTCGCCTGGGGAAACGGTTCGCTGGTGCAGAGCGACCTGGTCGCGCTGACCCAGCTCGCCCCGGTGATCGTCGGCGCGCTCATCGTGCTGGTGCTGCTCGGGCACCGCCTGGACATCCTCGCCCTCGGCGACGACACCGCCACCGTGCTCGGCCTCGACGTGCGACGTACGCGACTCACCGTCACCCTGCTCGCGGTGCTGCTGTCCGCGGCGGCGGTGACCCTCACCGGCCCGGTCGGCTTCGTCGGCCTGTGCGCCCCGGTGATCGTCCGGCTGCTCGCCCCCGTGGTGCCCGGGGTGCACCGGCACCGCATCCTGCTGCCGCTGTCCGGCATCGCCGGGGTCGTCATCGTGCTCGGTTCCGACGTGCTGCTGCGGGCCATCATGGGTGGGCAGGCCGGGGTGGAGGTTCCCACCGGCGTCGTCACCACCCTGCTCGGCGCGGCGATCCTCATCTGGTTGGCCCGCCGGCACCGCGACGCCGGCCCCACCCGCCGCCCGCCCGGCGGGCACGCGGCCGTCCGCTCCCCGGCCTTCCACCGCACCGTCGTCGCCGTCAGCGCCGTGGTCACCGTCGCCGCCGTGACGGTCGGCATGCTCGCCGGCGACACCTGGGTGCTCCTCGGTGACCTCGTCAACTGGGTCAACGGCACCACCGGACCGGCGTACACCTTCGTGCTGGACCAGCGGTGGCCGCGCGTCGCCGCGGCGGTCCTGGCCGGCGCGGCGCTCGCGGTCGCCGGCACCACCGTGCAGGCGGTCTGCCGCAATCCGCTCGCCGAACCCGGCATCCTCGGCATCACCGCCGGCGCCGGACTCGGCGCGGTGGCGCTGCTCACCTTCGTGCCGCTGGCCGGCGTGTGGGCCGTCTCCGGCGTCGCCGGGCTCGGCGCGATGCTGGCGTTCACCCTGGTCTACGGCCTTGCCTGGCGGGGCGGCGGGCTCAGCTCCGACCGGCTGGTGCTGATCGGCTTCGGCGCCTGGCAGGGCGGCACCGCGTTGATCACGTACCTGATCGTCGCCTTCGACCCGTGGAACACCGGAAAGGCGTTGACCTGGCTGTCCGGCTCCACCTACGGCCGCACGTCCACACAGGTGCTCCCGGTGCTGATCGCATTGCTGGTGCTCACCCCGGCTGTGGTCGCCGCCCGGCGCGAACTCGACCTGATGACGCTGGACGACGACACCCCCCGCGTGCTGGGCGTCCGACTGGAGCGCACCCGGCTGGTCGCGCTCGGCGCGGCGGCGCTGCTCACGTCCACCGCGGTCTCCGCCGTCGGGGTCATCGGCTTCGTCGGCCTGGTCGCCCCGCACGCCGCCCGAGCGCTCGTGGGCGGCCGGCACTCCCGGGTGCTTCCGGTGGCCGCCCTGCTCGGCGCGGCGCTGGTCAGCATCGCCGACACCCTCGGACGGACGTTCATCGCTCCGGCCCAGATCCCCGCCGGCCTGGTCACCGCCATGATCGGCACCCCGTACTTCGTCTGGCTGCTGTGGCGCTCCCGCGCCGTGGCGAACCACCCCCGGTAGCAGGCCGGACCGAGCACCAGAGAGGCACCATGACCGAGACCATGCCCATCGCACCGTGGCGCCTGTTCACCGTCGAGGTCCGCGCGGTACGCCGGCTGAGCCCGTCGTTCGTCCGGGTGACCTTCACCGGAGCAGACCTCGACCGCTTCGCCGACAACGGTTACGACCAGCGGATCAAGTTGGCCCTGCCGCTGCCCGGTCAGCGCGAGGTACGCCTGCCGGACGGACCGGACTGGTACGCGAAGTGGCGGGCCCTGCCCGAACACCTGCGCAATCCGGTGCGCACCTACACCGTACGGACGGTCCGGTCCCACCTGGCCGAGGTCGACGTCGACCTGGTGCTGCACGGCGACGGCGGCCCGGCGACCCGCTGGGCCCGGCGGGTGAGCGTCGGCGACGAGATCGCCATCCTCGGGCCGGACGCCGGCTACGACGGTGACCACGGGGGCATCGAGTTCCGGCCGTCATCGGCGGCACGGCTGCTGCTGGCCGGGGACGAGACGGCCGTACCGGCCATCAGCGGCATCTGCGAACGGCTTCCCCGCGACGCCCGCGGCACCGTCCTGCTGGAGGTGCCCGACGTCGACGACGTGCTGCCGCTGGTCGCTCCCCCGGGAATCGAGGTCCGCTGGCTGGCCCGAGGCGCGAACGGGCACGGCAGCCGGCTGGTGCCGGCCGTCGCCGCCGCGGCCGGTGAACTGCTGGCCGGGGACGCGACGGGGGCCGCCCAGCCCGTCGCGGACGTGGACGTCGACACCGAGATCCTGTGGGAGGTTCCCGAGGAGGTGCCGCCGGTTCCGCTGTACGCGTGGCTCGCCGGGGAGGCCGGCGTCATCCGGACCCTGCGCCGGCACCTGGTCGCCGAGCGGGGTCTCGACCGACGGGCGGTGGCCTTCATGGGCTACTGGCGGCTCGGCCGCGCCGACCCGGCCTGAGTCGTCGCCGTGCCCACCGCCGAAGCGTCCCCCGCCCGCTGTGACGTCGGCCTCGGCGCGGCGGGCAGGGCGCGTGGGGTGCATCGGAGGCCGGGTGGTGCGTACAGTTCCGGGTCGGACTTGGGGTGGGCCGGGCTGGAACCGGCGCAGGGAACGGGACGAGACAGAGACGCATGACGGTGGACAACGGTACGGAAATCGGTCAGCACGGGATCGACCGGAGCCAGCTGGAGACCTGTCTCAGCGTCTTCGAGGCGTTGGAAGCTCTGCCGTCCGACCACCCCGACGTGGTGCGGGTGCAGCGGGCCACCGCGAAGCTCTACAAGGTGATCAAGCAGCGGCGGCGCGAGGAGCGGCGCGACGCGATCATGACCGCTGACCGCGCGGTGACGGCGGCCACCGCCACCGGCGCCCCCGGCCGGATCGACGATGAGACGCAGGGCATCCCCCTCGCCTCTCCCACCGCCGGCGCCACGGCCGGCGTCCTGCACAACCCGCGCGGCTGCTACGTCTGCAAGCAGCGCTACCGCGAGGTGGATGCGTTCTACCACCAGCTCTGCCCGTCCTGCGCCGCGCTCAACCGGGAGCGCCGGGACGCGCGTACCGACCTGACGGGCCGGCGCGCGCTGCTCACCGGCGGCCGGGCGAAGATCGGCATGTACATCGCGCTGCGGCTGCTACGGGACGGCGCGCACACCACCGTGACCACACGGTTCCCGCACGACGCGGTCCGCCGGTTCGCCGCGATGCCGGACAGCGCGGACTGGCTGCACCGCCTGCGGATCGTCGGGATCGACCTGCGCGACCCGGCGCAGGTGATCGCCCTGGCCGACTCGGTCGCCGAGCAGGGCCCTCTCGACATCCTGATCAACAACGCGGCGCAGACCGTCCGCCGCTCGCCCGGGGCGTACGCGCAGCTCGTGGCGGCGGAGGCCGCCGCCCTGCCGGAGGGCCCGCTGCCGGAGCTGATCACCTTCGCCAAGCCGGACGGCCACGGCACCCGGGCGGGCAGCCTGACGGCCGGACCGCAGTCGACGGCGCTCACCCCGCACGCGTTGACCGCGCTGGCGCTGACCAGCGGCTCCGCATCGCCGGAACGGATCGCGGCGTCCACGGCCATCGACGCCGGCGGCCTGGTGCCGGACCTCGACTCGGTCAACAGCTGGGTCCAGCGGGTGCACGAGGTGGACCCGGTCGAGCTTCTCGAAGTGCAGCTGTGCAACGTGACCGCGCCGTTCGTGCTGGTCAGCCGGCTGCGACCGGCGATGGCCGCCGCGAAGGCCCGCCGCAAGTACGTGGTGAACGTGTCGGCGATGGAGGGCCAGTTCGGCCGCGGCTACAAGGGGCCGGGGCACCCGCACACCAACATGGCCAAGGCCGCGCTGAACATGCTGACCCGGACCAGCGCCCAGGAGATGTTGACCGACGGCATTCTGATGACCAGCGTCGACACCGGCTGGATCACCGACGAGCGGCCCCACCCGACGAAGATGCGACTGGCGGACGAGGGCTTCCACGCTCCACTGGACCTGGTCGACGGCGCGGCCCGGGTGTACGACCCGATCGTCCGCGGCGAACAGGGCGAGGACCTGTACGGCTGCTTCCTGAAGGACTACGCCCCCTGCGCCTGGTGACCGCCACGCCGGTCCGCTCCGCCGCGGCGAAGCCACGACCAGCGGGTTTGCGACAATCAACAGGTACGCCCACTCGACGAGGAGACGGTACGCATGCCATCTGACCAGGACCCGTGGCCCACGCTGGACGAGCTGCTGCGCGAGGAGAGCGAGCTGGAGCTCGCGGGCCTGTCGGAGACGGACGCGTACCAGTTGGGGACGCTGGCCGTCGCCGCCGCCAGCGAGCAGCGGCTCCCGATCGCGGTGGGCGTGTGGCGGGCCGGGCGCCAGCTGTTCCACTCCGGCCTGCCCGGCTCCACGGCGGACAACGACGTGTGGCTGCGCCGCAAGGGGCGCGTGGTGACGCGGTTCGAGCACTCGTCGCTGTACGTGGCCCGGCTCTGCCAGGAGAAGCAGACGACGCTTGCGGAGAAGTACGGCCTGCCGGCCTCCCGCTACGCGGCTGCCGGGGGCGCGGTGCCACTGCGTGTCCGCGGTACGGGCGTGGTCGGCTGGATGGGCGTGTCCGGCCTTCCGCAGTTGGACGACCACCGCTTCGTCGTCGACATCCTGCGCAAGATCCAGCACTAGCCGCGCGCCACGGCGGACCGGTCAGCGCGCCCGCCGGTTGGCGCGCAGGGCGCCCAGGAGCACGCGGGGTGTGGCCAGCGAACGCGGGTGCTCCCGCATCGAGACGACCTCATTGAACCGTCGCGCGGTCGCCACGTCCGTGACGGTCGCCGTGACGATCTGCCGGCTGGCCCAGCTGGAGAACCGGTAGCCACGCGGGTAGGGGCCGTCGACGTTCGGCAACGCCAGGTCGGCGGAGGTCGACGTCGACCAGGCGGCGTCGACCACGACCTTCTGCAGGTCGAGGTATCTGCGGGCGGGCACGCTCAGATCCGGGCCCGACCGTAGGTACAGCGACAGACAGGCCGCGTGCAGAGCCGCCGCCGTCATCCCCTGCCCGTACACCGGGTTGAACGAGGCGACGGCGTCACCGACGCTGACCAGCCCCGCCGGGAAGCGCTTCAGCGCGTGGAAATCCCGCCGGCGACTGTCGGAATGGCGGTAGGTCTGAACGTCGCCCAGCATCTCGTTCGCGGCGACCTCGCCGAACTCCGGCGGGAACTGCTCCCGCAGCCGACGGACGAAGTCCTCCGCCGTGCGGCCCGGGCGGTTGTCCCCGTAGCCGGCCATCATGGCCATCCACCGGCCGCCCTCGACCGCGAAGAACGCGGCGCCGGCCACGTCCAGCGACGTCCCCGGCGTGTGCAGGGCCATCACGACCGCCAGAGCCGGGTCCACCTCGGGACGTCGGAACAGGGCCGTCGCGTAGTTCAGGTGCACGGTCAGCCGCCGTGTGGTGGGTCGGTCCCAACCGGCCTGCTCCAGCCAGTCGGAGAGCCTGCTCGACCGTCCCATCGCGTCCACCAGGAGGTCACCGCACTCGACTCCCCGAACCCCGCCGACGTCGCAGCGCACACCGGCGGCCACGGCACCGTCGAACACGAGACCCGTGGCGCGGGCGGTGACCGTCTTGACGTTCGGCAGTCGGAGCACCTGCTGGCGGATCAGCCCCTCCAGGAGAGGCCGACTGCCCGCCAGGCTGTCGGCATCATCGGGGACGATCACCTTGAGGCGGCCGTCGAGGTAGCTTCGCCTCGCCGCGGGCGGCGCCTCGACCGCTCCCTGGGCCAGGGCCTGCTCGCGGAATCCCGGGAACAGGCGCTCGAACTGGAGGAAGCCCCCGGGCAGCAGCGCGTGCAGCTGCGTCCCCTGTGGCACGCCGGGCCGCTCACCTGTCACCTCCAGGTCGTCCCGGTCGATGATGACGACGCTCTCCGCGTAGTCGGACAACACCCGGGCGGCCAGCAGTCCGGCGATGCTGCCGCCGAGCACGACGGCCTTGCCCAGGACCGGGCACGCCTGGTCGGGGGGCAGCACAGCGTTGAGCGCGGCGAAGACCCGAGGCGGGGAGAGGGGCATCGTGCTCTCCAAGGGGTACGAGGTGTGGCGCCCTCCCCCGTGTCCGGCCGCGACGGCGCGCGGACAGACCGGCGGGGTGGGCCGTTCGACGTGACGCCCGTCGATCGTTGCACAGCCGTCGGACGTTACCCGCGCAGGTTCGCCGCGCGGGATCTGTCGTGAATCAGCTCTTGACCTGGTTCTGGTCGCGGAGGCGTTCGAGCCCGTCCAGGAGCAGGTTGAGGGTGAACTCGAATTCGAGCTGGCTGTCACACCAGCCGAGGGTGGGGTCGGCGCCGTCGTGCATCTCCATCGCCACCATGGCCGTCAGATTCGGCAGGGCCCCGGCCATCGCGGCGAGGTCCGCTTCCGCCACGTCGGCCTCCATGCTCCCGCCCGCCGCCGCCGGGCTGAAGACCTCCTGCGCGAAGCCGAGCGGCAGACTGCCGAACGCGTGCACCGCGCGGTGCGCGAGGTGGTGCGAGAACCCGGCCCCGAGAAGGGTCCCCACGATCCCGTCGTAGTACGCGTACAGGCCGACGGGGATGGCGCGGCGGGTGCCCAACAGCGCGGGCATCCACGGGTGACGCACCATGATCTGACGTGCCGCGAGGAACTGCCCGCGCAGCCGCGTACGCCAGTCTTCGCCGTCACCGTTCGTCGTGAGGCGGCCGACCGCGGCGTCGATCTCCGCGATCACGGTTTCAACGACGCCGTCGAGGAGTGCCTCCTTGGCGGGCAGGTGGTGGTAGAGCGACATGGCCTCGACGCCGAGGTCGCCGGCGAGGCGGCGCATCGTCAGGGCCTGGATTCCCTCCGCGTCCGCCACTGCGACCGCTGCCGCCAGTACTCGCTCACGGCTGAGCGGCTGCCGAGACGCCTTCGCTGTCACCTGTCTCCCCCTCTTGCCAGCACCTTACATCGTATGGTTCCCTTACGTTGTAAGGCTCTTGGATCGCGACCACCTCACGGCCTCCCCGAGGAGCCACCATGCCCACGCTGATCCGCACCGCCCGCACGACCGGAATCCTCTACCTCGGCCTCGCCATCGCCGGCGCACTCGGCTTTCTGCTCATCCGGCCGCGCCTCTTCGCGGCCGACGACCCCAGCGCGACGCTCGCCAACCTGGTCCAGCACCAGTCGCTAGCCCGGGCCGGCGTCGCCTTCGAACTGCTCATCGTCGTCACCCAGGCCCTCGCGGCCGTCTGGTTCCACCGGCTGTTCCGCGCCGCCGACGCGCGCGCCGCCAGCGCCATCGCCGCGTTCGGGCTCATCAACGCGGTCGTGATCCTCGTCAGCGCGGCCCTGCTCGCCACGGCACTCGACATCGCGTTGGACCCCGTCGGCGACGCGGCGGCCACCGTCCAAGTCCTCTACCTGGCCAGCGGAAACCTGTGGGGCGTCGGAGGTCTGTTCTTCGGCCTGTGGCTCATCCCCATGGGCACCTGCGTGCTGCGCTCAAACTGGATGCCCCGCCCGCTCGGCTACCTCCTCGTCGGTGGCGGCATCGGCTACCTGCTCAGCGCATTCATCGGATACCTCGCCCCCGGCGCCCAGGCTGTCGCCGACGCCCTCGTCCTACCGGCGACGGTCGGCGAGTTCTGGATGATCGGCTACCTGCTGACGCGCGGCGTCCGCGGCCACGCGCTCGACCAGACACCGCCAGACCAGCAGCCGGAGGCTACGCCACAGACCATCGGGTCGGCCGCCGACTGACCCCGCGATCAGTGCGCTTCACGCTCGGTGCGTGAGCTGGACCGATCAATACAGGTCTCGGTACTGACCCGGCGATGAGCCGCTACCGGGGCGCCACTCTCGGCATGATCCTTTGTTCACCGGTGGCGGCCATTCAAAGTGACATCAGGGCTGAGGGCGGCGACCGCACCGGCGGCGTCACGTGCCTCGCCGGCGGCCCGCCACGCGGCGACGGCGTCGAACGGCTGATCCACGGATGCTCCCATGTCCGCTGTGGTCACCAGGGGGCTCTGCTTGTGCGGCCCGTCACTCGTACCGGTACTTCAGCGACTCCATCTCCGCCCGCTCGATGTCGGCGATCGTCAGCCCCGGCATCCGCAGCTGGGCCAGCGTCACCTCGGCCGAGGTCGGCTGGGCGTCCGCGGGCAGCCACTGCTCCGGCTTCCAGGCCCCGCCGCGCAGCAGCGCCTTGGGGCAGTGCGGGTAGACCTCCTCGATCCCGAGCACCAGCGCGCTGGCCGGCGGCTTACCCACCGCGGTCAGCTGCGACAGCAGCTCGGGGCGAGTGGAGACGCAGGCCCGGCCGTTCACCCTGAGCGTCGTGGTACGCCCCGGGATGACGAACAGCAGCCCGGCCCGCCCGGTGGCGACGACGTTCTGCATTGTGTCCAGACGCTTGTTGCCAGTCGCGTCCGGTACCGCCACCGTCCGCGCGTCCAGGACGGCGACGAACCCGGCGGGACCGCCCCGCGGAGAGACGTCACAGTTGCCCTCGGCGTCCACACTCGCGACCAGTACCAGCGACGAGCAGCCGATCAACCGCTGGGTCTGCTCGGTGAGTTCGGTCATCTGCTTCCGCACGGCCGCGTCGCTCGGAAGATCGTAGGCCCGGCGCAGCGCCTCCTGGTCCGACACGGCATCAAGGCGCAACGAGTCGAAGGCACTGCCGGCAAGGGCTCGCGTCATGCTGCCGACCCTAATGGACCGACCTGGCCGGAGCTACGGCGTAGCTCGAGCCCTCTCGCGGGGTGGCCCCGGGAGTTGAGCTCCAATCGGGCGGTGCTTGAGCGTAGGCGGGTGGTAGGTGAGGCCAGCTCAGCGGGCGGCCGTCGAGTTGACCTGGTGGGCTGATCGCGCTCCACCCGTTTCCGAGTGCTGTTCGGTAACTGTCGGCTTGGCGCTTCGGGTCATCGCCCGCGCTCTGCCTGGTTGGCGTGATGCCCCGGTCGAGCAGCCATCGTGCCGTCCTGGCGAGGGATACAGAGACGTGGGTGGCATCGCCGGTGCGGACGCGTCGACCCAATGCGGCCAGTGCACCAGCAGCGATGAGGTAGCCGGTGGCGTGGTCGAGCAACTGACAGGGCAGCGCGCCGGGTTGGATCCCGTCGGTGCTTGTAGCCCAGCCGACGCCGGTGGCGATCTGCACCAGGCTGTCGAACCCGCGCCGTGTGCCCCAAGCTCCGTCCGTTCCCCACGCCGAGAGCGTGACGACGATGGTGCCGGGGTGCTGGTCCGCTACCTGCTCAGGGTCCAGACCGAGACGGCGCAGCGCTCCGGGCCGGTAGCCGGTCACGAGAACGTCGGCTTGGTCGACGAGGCGATGCAGAGCTTGACGGCCGTTCTCCGTGCTGGCATCCAGGGTTGCGCTTGCCTTACCGATCACTCCGTCCACGGCATGCAGCGCCAACTCCGGGCGATGCGGATCGTCGACTCGTAGCACGTCGGCACCGAGCGCGCCCAGCATCCGGGTACCAACGGGGCCGGCGATGACTCGCGTCAAGTCGAGCACCTTCACCCCCGACGCCGGAAGCGGGCCCGGTTCGGCTGGCGGCAGCGAGCCACGGCTGAGCGGCACCATGCCCACGAGCGGCGACGTCACCACCGTGCTGCATCCGCTGTCGGCTTGCCACTGGGCCTGCCTGCGAGCCGCCACGGCCAACCCTCCCGCGGCATACACAACACGCTCGACCTCCGACGCCGGGCGCGCGGCTATGGCGTCAGCCACCAACGCCTGAACTTCGGTGTCCCGACCGTCCGAAACACCGAGGGACGCCAGCAGAGCCGTCCGATGCCACGGATAGTTCGCGTGGGTGCGCACCCAACCGTCCGCAGCCCGCCACAACCGAGACAGTGGAGCGAAGCCGTCGATCCCCCGCCCGTCTGCGTCGCGGAGCCAGACCTCGCTGCGCATCGCCGCCGCCACATGCGCCGTGTCGAGCGCAATGTCAGGCCGCCGACCGGTGCGCGCAGAAGCCAGATCAGCGGCAGCCGCGAGACTGGCGGCCACGGACGCGATTGCGCACTCGGCGACCGCGAGCGGTGACGACAGCACCGCCGGCTGTGGATCTCCGGCCAGCCGGGGCCCGGCGATATCCACCAACCCCAGGTCTGCCAGTACGCCGTCCAACAGAGTCACCATCCGGACATCCTTTCCGACTCCTGCTGGCCCGGATTGACCTGCTGGGGGTGCCGTTGCTCACCCGCCGGCGGGAGCAGAGGAGCGCCCTTCAAAGAACGCCGCTCCTGTTGGCGTCTTGACACAGAGGGAGCCATGAGCGTGCACCAGCTGCGGTGGTCGCCGTTGCGGATGTCGCGGCGCTCCTTCTCGACCTATGCCCAGGAGCACACATGGCCGGCGGCGACCCGGCCTGGCCGCTCGACCGTGGCGAAAACCCCGAAGGTCAGCTCGTGGTACTCAGCGAGGGTCTTGAGCAGATCGTTCCGCTCGCCCGCCCGATCCTGTGCCATGTCGATCATCACGCACCGAGTGAGCGGCCGGACCGGCCGCAGGACGACGTCCGGGCCAACCTGCAGCCGTCGCCCCGGCCAGCCGTCCTCCGGGAAGCCGCTGCCGGGAATGTTCATCAGAAGGTTGGCCCGGAACCGCAGCGGATCGACGTCCATGCCGCCAGGTTCGCCGCCGCTGAGCTCCGTCAGCCCGGCGCAGCGCAGCCGTCGTGATGAGGCTGACCGGCCCCTCATCGTGGTGCAAGACCGTTTCCTCCGGGGCGAGCGTCACTGTCCGGCCGAGCACCTCACTGACGGCGCGGTGCCCGACCGGATCGTCAGCCGCGAAGCGACGACCGTCGGGCAACTCCACGATCGTCCGCCGCGTACGCCTGAAGCCGGAACAGGCCCGGCATCCGCCGGAACCTGCGGGTGTTCTTGCCGCTGCCGAGCTTGCCGTCCAGGTCGCGCACCGCCCACAGTCGGTCGCCGGCCAAGCCTCGCTCGCCTACTTCGGCAAGCGGCACCGCCTCACCGAGCATCGACTTGATCGGGTACCGGCGGATCTCGGCGACTCTCACACGCCGAGAGTAGGTCCCGGGAGTTCCGACGTATGAGCTCGTCCGACTCGGACAGCCGGATCGTTGACCAACTGCTCTTGCGCCACGTTCCCACTCGTTCCCGGCGGCAACTCTGGCGACCAACTCGACCTTGTCCGTACCGATCTCCGCTTGGGCCTGCGGGTGAGCGAGCAGGTTGTCGTACCAGTCGGGACTGGTGGGCGCACCTCGCATCCCGTTGACAACATCGCTCGCCTCTCAATACGCTTAACATAGTGGTTAAGTGAAGGGAGCTTCCGGTGGCTGGCACCGATCAGCTCAGCGCGGTGTTCTCGGCGCTGTCCGACCCGACTCGACGGGCGATCATCGCCGAGCTGGCCGCACGCGACGCCACGGTCACCGAGCTCACCGCTCCTCTGTCGATCTCGATGCCGGCGGTGTCACGGCACCTGAAAGTGCTCGAGCGCGCCGCGCTCATCTCGCGGTCACGGTCGGGCAAGTGGCGCGCGAGCCACCTCGAAGCTGCCCCGCTGCGCGAGGCGGCCGACTGGATCGAGCGCTACCGGCGGTTCTGGGACTCGTCTCTCACCCGCCTCGATGCCCACCTCGCCGCGGTGCAGGCCGCCGAACGGGCAACGGACCGGATGACCGACGACCCCAGGGAACTCGAATGAACACCGACACTCCGCAGCTCGTCATCTCTCGCGTGTTCGACGCGCCGCGGGAGCTCGTCTACCGAGCCTTCACCGATCCCGACCACCTGGCGGCGTGGTGGGGCCCGATCGGCAACTCACTGCCGCGCGACGAGATCGAGTTCGACGTACGGCCTGGCGGCTTTCAACGGTGGACGGAGGTCAACGCAGCCGAACCGGAGCTTCGCGTGCACATCCACGTCGACCTCATCGACGTCGCCGACGGCGAACTGCTCGAAGGCATCATGCACGTCGGTGGCCGGCTGCAGGAGGGCATCGAGCCGTTCGAGACGAGACTCCGAATCGAGTTCCACGACGAAGTCGACGGGCGGACGCGACTGGAAATCCGCCAGTGGCTCCCCGAACATCTGGCGCACCCCAGCGAGGAGGGTTGGCGCCAAGCGTTCACCAAGCTCGGCGCCACCCTGACGAATGTCCAGGCTGTTGCAGCTAATCACCGAGAGGTAGAGGCATGGCAAAGCTGATTTACGTGACCAACGTGTCGCTTGACGGCTACATCGAGGACGAACGCGGCGCGTTCGACTGGTTCCCAATCGGCGACGAGGTCTTCGCGTTCCACACCGACCTCCTGCGGTCCGTGGGCACGTTACTCTACGGGCGGCGCCTGTACGAGGCGATGGCCGTCTGGGAGACCGACGCCGCTCTGGCCGCGCAGTCCGACCTCACGGCCGACTTCGCGAGCGCCTGGCAGGCGGCGAGCAAAGTCGTCTATTCCACGACCCTCGCCGCGGTGTCAACTGAAGACACCCGACTCGAACGCCGTTTCGACCCCGCCGCAGTACGAGAACTGAAGGCCACGGCCAGCAGCGATCTCACCGTAGGAGGTGCCGACCTCGCGGCGCAGGCTTTGAAGGCCGGGCTGGTCGACGAGTGCCAGCTGTTGATCCTGCCCGTTGTCGTCGGCGGGGGGAAGCCAGGGCTGCCGACCGGCATGCGCGCCGACCTCGAACTCCTCGATGAGCGCCGATTCCGAAACGGCATCGTACACCTCCGCTACCGACCCCGCGGGCAGTGAACGACAGCCCTGTCCGATCGCCGGCGCTTGCCTGACACGCGGAGCGCTGACGACCGATTGGCCGGTTGAGGCCGCCCATCACGAACTTGGGTTGCGTCAAGTCGCAGTACGCCCGGGCGTCAACCACCGCCGGCCGCACCGACCACTGTGACGATGCAGAGCGCCCGGATCGCGGCAAGAGCGTGCACCGTGTGCTGAGCGCGGACGGCCGCCGAGCGAAGCGGCACCTACGCCGAAGCAGCGTCACGCATGAGTGAGCGTGGCGAGCCACTTTCTCGGGTATGGCTTTTGAGTCGACAGGTTCCGGACCAACGTCGCCAGTGTTTCCGGGCGTCGGCCGTAGGCCACCAAGGCGACGGCCTCTGCCAAGGCATATCGCACGCGGCTGTCGCGTCGGATTCCGACCCCCTCGCGAAGGCTCGGACCGAAGCTCGCTGTCAGCTTCTCCTGCCGCTCTGCCAGATAGGAATATAGCGACGGATCCATCGACACGTTGCTGACCGCGCCGGACGGCAAGTCCGCGGTCCAGCCTGCGCGCTGCTGCCACCGTCGCGTTTTCGGACTCGTCTTACCACGGGCGACGACCCCGATGAAACGAATCTTTCGGCGGACGACGTCCCACGGCTCCCGCTGCTCCTCGACCCAGTCGCGGAGCAGCGAATACAGGCTCTCGAAGGTCCTACCGGTGGACACGATGTCGACGAACGAGACAGGATCGCCGGTGCGGGCCAGGCGGAACGGCGTCACGCCACATCGAGTCAGGATGAGGCGAGCCTCTTCGCGCCACTCATCACGCGGCACCCAAGCCTCCGAAAGGCTGCTGAATGGCAACCGCATCAACCTCGGCTCATCGGCCAGCACTCCAGTGAGCAGATCGTACATCGAATCCATCGAGCGTCCGACGAAATACAACGCGCCGCCACCGGAACGGGCTAACACCCTGGCCGAGCAATCCACCAACTCTTCCGCAAACCACAGATCGGGGTGGCAATCCCCGTCCAAGAACGAACCCAGTCGATCCGGTGTCACCAAGTTCCAGCGGAACGGCAAGGTCATCCTCGGGTCGTCGGCCCACATGGCGAACGATAATGCCATGGCCTTCCCCCCTGCTGCAGGGAATTACGGACCACCCGAGTGAGCCCCGACGGCAATGGATGGACGGCGCGCCGAGGATCAGCACACGCTGTTCCGGATCCGGTCGCGAGCCCTTCGGTACTGGGTGAGCCCGCTCGGCCAGCCAGACGGCAAGGGCGTCCCGTTCAGGGTGCTGCTGCTGTGCGACCGCGACGAGGAGGCGGCGCTGTCGCGGCAGGAGATCGCCTGGCAGTCCGTAACATGCGGTGAAAATCGTCGATACTCGCGACCGCCGCCTGCCATCCGCTGATCGGCAGCGTTGGGCGCTGTCGTTGGCCGCCACGTAACGTGAGGCTCGGTAGGCGGCCATGAGCGTCCGCCCCTATCTGGGGCTGCCCTCGGCCGGCTCCGGCCCGGCGACGTTCGGCAGGACCAACGCTTGAGCGGCGATGACGCGTTCCCCGTTGAAGGTCAGCGCCGGTGAGCCGTGAAGCCGGTAGCCCTGGTCGAGGAGGCCGCTGACGCGGGCGCAGAAGTCAGCGTCATCGGGCCCGGTGATGAGCCGGTAGCCGAGCGGCTCAGAATGATCTGACACCGTCGCATTGTGCCGCCCGGTCGTGCCTGAGCAACAGTCGTCGCCACCAGCCCGTCGTGCTCGCGCGCGACCAGCGGCAGATCCGGTTGTGTGATTTCGGGCTAATGCCGCTGTTCGATGGTGGAGTGCAGGCTCGCGGGCGTTCACCTCGAAGTCGACCTAGGGGTGGCGGCGCAGGATGGTCTCGGTTTGCTGGTCGGCTTCATGACCCCCGGGATCCACTCTGCGGCACGTCCGGCCGCCCGAGCGGCAGGCGGCAACCGTCAGTGACGCGCGGTTGGCGGCATGAGCGGTGCTTCGCCACGCCGATCACCGTTGGCCGCGGCTACGCGGGGAACCGCTTCCAGTGCCCCTCGGAGACGACCTCGACGGTGCCGTCGGTCACCTTGATGGCCGTCTGGTCGTCGATTGCGTACGCCGGACCCGCGATCTCGGCCGCCCATTTCTCGGCACCAGCCATGGTGTTGTCTGGCTCGAGACCCAGGTGCGGGAAGATCGAGAAGTCGACGACCCCCAGTGTGCGGTCGTCGGGCGCGGACTGCCACTCGACGAAGTCCGCGCCGATCCGGGGGGTCAGCACCATGCTCCCAGCACTCAACCCCACCCAGACGGTGTCCCGCAGCGACGGCAGGAGGTCCGCCAGCCCGGACTGCCGCATCCAGTGGCACAGGTACGTCGCATCGCCGCCGGCCACGAGGATGACGTCAACCTCCCGGACCCAGGGGACCCACCGCTGCTCGCCGATGCTGGGCAGCGCTGTCAGCTCGAGGACGCCCAGCGACTTCCAGCCCAGGCCGCACATGGGTAGCGGCGTCTGACCGGTGATGAAGCGCCAGACCGATGCTGGCCCGCCCATGGGGTGGGCCGCCGTGGGGATGCACAGGGCACTGGATTCGGCGATCGGCTTGCCCAGCAGGTCGACCAGCGCATCGCGGATGCTCGGGTTCTGGACGCCCGCGGACGTGAGAAGAAGCTTCACGCTTGCCTCCTGTACGTAGCGCTCATGACGCTCTCCTTGAGAGTCGGGAGATCGGGTGTACAGGAATACAGACTGGACGCCGCTACGAAACTCATCGCCGTTGCGACCCCTCAAGCCCCCACAGGCACATCGACAGTTCCGCGCATCTCACCTCGGTTCACGCGGTGACAGTCTGGAGGGCGGATCTCTGCCGAGGGCCCTCGACCGGGCTCGGGCTGCTTCGCGCGGTGAGCGGTCAGGGTGTGGACGCCCGCCGAACCTGCTCGAAGTGGAACTCGCGAATGAAGCAGTCTCGTGGCTGGCCGACCGCGAAAAGCGCGCAGTCGACGACCGATCGCGCGGTGAGGTCGCTGTTTGCCTGTCGGGGCCCGTCCTGAACGAAGTCCGGCGGAAACAGTGAGATCACCCGGATCCCTTCTGGCCGGAGCCGGTGCGACAGGATCTCAGCGAGTCCGGCGTGGGCATGCTTAGCGGCGTAGAACGCCGGATGTGCACCCGAGCGGCGGTGCCCCACCTCGCCGCATGCGGAGATCATGTTGACGATGTCGGGCCGCAGAGATGCCCGTAGCAGTGGCAGTAGATGTTTGGTCACCAACATGGTGCCGGTCCCGCCCGCAGCCATCACGCTTTCGATCTTGTCGTCCGAGACGTCTCCCAGGTCGTCACCGTCGATGTATGGGGCACCATTGTTGATCAGCACATCGAGGTGCTTCGTCCGATCGGACACGGCAGCGGCGAACGCGCGCACCGACTCCGGTACGGCGAGGTCGCAGTAAAATGCATCAGCCCGACCTGGCCCCCGCTGGCTGATCGCATCCGCAACATGCTCGGCCGCAGCCAGGTCGCGGGCCGAGAGGAAGATCTGTGCGCCGCGCTCGGCGAAAGCTTCGGCCAGTAGTCGCCCGGTGTCACGTGCGGCACCGGTGATGGCGACGCGCAGGCCGTCAAGATTCATGGCCGAAGTGAAGCATCTGAACTCTGGTTGAGTTCAACCGACCGGGACCCGCCGGGTCCCAGTGTCGTGGGCCAGGTGGTCGGGCACTAGATCACACGGCGCCGCACCCGCCATACCACCACACCGATCAGGACCGCCGCGACGGCGACGAACAGGGCCGCCTCGATGAGCTGGAACGTCCAGAACCGGTCGGCCGGGTGGTAGACCCCGAACTGCTGGATGCCCCGCGCGTGCAGGAACTGGTTGAGATTGGTGCCGGCCCGGTTGGCGGCGTCCTCCAGCTCGTAGTACTCGGTCGAGCTCAGCCTGCGCCCGGTGGCGTCTGCGTAGCCGTGTTCGATCATCCAGTCGGCGAAGCCGGCCACGGGCCGGTGCCCCGCCTGGTCCTCCGAGCCGCCGACGGGGACCGGCTCCATGGTGGTGAGCGGGGTGGCGTACGCGGGACGGGCCAACAGCGCCACCGACATCCGGGCGGCGAGGAACGCCCCGAACGCGACACCGAACGCGGGCAGGCTGCGCCGCAGGATCGCCCCGGCGGCGGTGGCGACGCCGAACGCGAACAGCGCGTACGCCACCGGAACGAGTCCCTCCAGGTCGAAGGCGTCGTACTGGAACCGCCCTTCCCACGCGTCGAATGGCTGACGGAACCAGGTGAGCACCGCGGTGAACAGCGCGGTGAGCGTGACGGTGACGCCGGCGAGTGCCGCGAGCTTGGCGGCCAGCCAGCGCATCCGCGGCACGGCCTGCGTCCAGGCGAGCTGCCAGGTGCCGCCCTCCAGTTCACGCGCGAGCAGCGGCGCACCGAGGAACGCACCGATGACGACGGGGACCAGATAGAAGCCCGCCAGGAGGTTCTCGACGTACCCGTACTCCTCGTCGAGCCGACGGAAGGAGGCCGCGCAGCCCTCGTTGATACCGGCCTCTCCCGCACACCGGGCGGGACCGCCGGGGAACAGGTCGTGAGCCTGCGTCCCGAGCACGAGCAGGGCACTGCCGAACATGCCGACAAGCAGACCCAGGACGCAGACCTCGGCCCGGTGCTGGCGCCAGATCAACCAGGTCATGCCGCCACCCCCGACGCGACCGGGGCGCTCGGCTCGGACGGCCGGCGCAGGTACGCCAGCACCAGGTCCTCCAGCGCGACCGGCTGGGCCTGCCAGCCGGGCGCGGCCGGGATCCCGCCGTCGCGTACCAGCAGGGTCGTGTGCCGGTCGCTGTGGACGGCCTCCACGACAGTGCCGGCCCGGTCGAGGTCGGTGGCCGTGCGAGGGCCGACGAGCAGCCGGTGCTCGGCGAGGAGGGTGTCGATGTCACCGGTGAGCGTGACCCGGCCGTGGTTGAGCACGATCAGGTGGTCGCAGACGCGCTCCAGCTCGTGCACGAGGTGGGAGGAGAACAGGACGGTCACCCCGCCTTCGGCGACCGCGCCCATGAGGACCTGGAGGAACTCGTGCCGGGCCAGCGGATCGAGGCTGGCCACCGGCTCGTCGAGGACGAGCAGGTCCGGTCGCTTCGCCAGGGCCAGGGCCAACGCGACCTGGGCCTGCTGCCCGCCGGAGAGCGTACCGGTTCTGCGGTCGAGTGGGATGCCCAGCTTCGCCAGCCGGCGTTCGGCCAGCCCCTGGTCGAACCGCAGGTTGCAGGCCCGGCCGAAGCGGAGCATCTCGGCGACGGTGAAGCGCTTGTACAGCGGGTGGTCCTGGGCCAGGAACCCGACCCGGGACAGAGTGTGCGGGGTGCTGACCGTGACGTCATGGCCGAGGACCTCCACGGTGCCGGTGCTCGGTGCCAGCAACCCGACGACCAGGCGCAGCAGCGTGGTCTTGCCCGCGCCGTTCGGTCCGACCAGGGCGATCACGCCGCCCGCAGGCAGGGCCAGGGTGCAGTCGCGCAGCGCCCAGCCCTTCCGGTATCGCTTGCCCACACCGTCGGTGCGCAGCGCGAACTCGGTCTCTGTCACGCCACGTCCTCATTCCTGGTCTGCTGGTGGACGGAAGCAAAAAGCGCGTTGACCGCCTGCTCGTCGAGGCCGGCGGCGTAGGCGCGGCGCAGCCAGGTCGCCAGGCCGCGGCCCAGCGACGTGTACGTCGATGCCGACATCGCGGCCGACTGCTGTTCATTGACGAACGTGCCCTGACCGGGCCGGCCGCTGACCAGGTTCTCGTGCTCCATCTGCCGGTACGCCTTGGCGACGGTGTTCGGATTGATCGCCAGGTCCTCGACCACCTCGCGGATGAGCGGGAGGCGGTCGCCGGGTTGGAGGAAGCCCAGCAGCACTGCCTGGCGGACCTGCTGGACGAGTTGCAGGTACGGCGGCACGCCGGAGTGGGTGTCGAGCCGGAAGACGAACACGGTAGCCCCTTACTGCTTTACTAGTGGCATAGTAAAGCAGCACGTTGGCGGTCAAGACAGCCGG
Source organism: Micromonospora sp. CV4 (assembly GCF_003667455.1). NCBI lineage: Bacteria > Bacillati > Actinomycetota > Actinomycetes > Micromonosporales > Micromonosporaceae > Micromonospora > Micromonospora sp. CV4. Next base: position 44,379 of record NZ_RCVI01000278.1, read on the forward strand.
CGCGCCCGCACGACCGCGGCACCACGATCAGCGGTGGTGGCGGATGCGTTCCCAGGTGCTCGGCGGTTCCATCGCCGCCCCGGTGCGTAGCGCCGTGGCGACCGGCTCGCCGTCACCAACCGTGGCGGTGAGCTGGCCGTGTTCCGCGCCGGCGGCGATCCGCGACGACAGCGCGGGGATCTGCGCGTCGAGCCGTACCGGCAGGCCCGGCCAGCCGACGACCTCGATCTTCCCGGCGGCGTTGATGGTGCTGCCGGAGTCGAGCGGGCCGCGCACGGTGGCAACCTGCTCGCCGGCCTCGACGAGCGTGTGGACGGTGAGCGCGGCCGCTGTCGAGCGCAGCAACGACCGGGTCGCCGCGAAGACCCGATCCAGCTGGACCGGGGTGTTCGCGCCGGGCTGGCCCAGGACGGCGCCGACGATGCTGACCGTGCGGCCGCCCACGGTGACCACCGCCGCGAAGACGAGACAGCCGCCGGCCTCGTCGGTGGAGCCGGTCTTGATTCCCACCACCCCGTCGCGGCCGACCAGCTCGTTGTAGTTCTGCACCGTGCCGGCCACCGGTATGGTCGCCTGCTTCTGCTTGACGATCTCGGCGAATGCCGGCAAAGCCATCGCCCTGCTCGCCAGAATCACCTGGTCGCGCGCCGTGCTCATGGTGTCGGGGTCGAGGCCGGACGGGTCCGTGTAGTGGGTGTCGGACATGCCGAGGTTGTCCGCGACAGCGTTCATCTTCTCGACGAAGGCGGCGACGCTGCCGGAGTCCCAGGCCGCGAGGATGCGCGCCATGTTGTTCGCCGAGGGCAGGAGCACCGCCTGCAACGCCTGCCGTTCGGTGATCACCTCGCCGGCCCGCACCTCGACGAGCGACTCGCCGCGTGCCTGCTCCGCCGGGTACGCGGCCGCCTGCTCGGCGCTGACCGTCAGCTCCGGCCCCTGCTCGCCGACGTCCAGCGGGTGCTCGGTGAGGATGACGTAGGCCGTCATCACCTTCGTCACGCTCGCGATCGGCACGGGCTCCGACCCGCCGAAGGCGCCGAGCGTCCCCAGCCCGTCCACCGAGATCATCGCCTGACCCGAACGCGGCCAGGGCAGTCGCGGCGCCGTGCCGGGGATGGTCATCGACGCCGGCAGGGTCAGCTCGACCGTCGGGGCCGGCAGCGGGTTGCGCAGCGGCGCGACGGCGTACAGCCCGCCGCCGATGAGCAGCAGCAGGACCAGTAGGCCACCCAGCACCCACGGCGAACGACGCCGGGCTGGCGACGCCGGTGGCAGCTGCCCGAGATCCTCGGTCGGCGATGTCGTCGGACCATCCATCGTGTTACCTCCCCCGAGATGGAATCCCGGAGGTTAACAGTCCTGGTCATGGCCGAGGCGGGCCGTGTCCGGGAGTCACCCGTGCGGGTGGCTGCCTTTGTCGCCGGCTCCTCAGCGCGTGGCGCCGCCCGGTCGACCCGGGCCGGTCCCGGAGCGCCGATGACCGACGCGGGGAGCCCGTACCACCGAGGAGTTGCCGGCTCCCGGGCGGAAACTGCGCGCCGCGCTGGCCACCGTGTCGTCGGGGTCACGCCCGAGGGCCTCCCGGATCCGCGACGGGATGATCTCGGATTTCGCCATCGCCAGTCGGACCTGCGCCGAACGGTCGTCAACCAGGCGCTCCAGATCCGCCTCGTCCAGCTCGACCGCCCGAACGAGCGCGGCGCGGACGTCGACCACGGGATCCTGGGCGAGGACGCTGCGCTGCGCCGCGGTGGTCCGCGGATTGCGGGCAACCCCCTTGCGTACGCGCGCGGTGCGATCGGCCATCAGGGCGGTGATCACGTCCGGGTCGTGGGTGGCGGTGGCGAGTCGTTCCCGTACCTCGGGTGAGACGTCGTTGATCAGCCTGGCGGCCAGCTCCGGCTCCAACTCCTGCGTCTCCGCGAGCAGGCCGCGAAGCTCCTTGTCGGGCGCCGCCGCCATCACCTGGCGAACCGACTCGTCACAGGCCGGGTTGCCGGCGACCGCCCAGCGGACCCACCGGTCGGCGTCCTTGACGAGCCGCAGGAGATTGCCGACCGAGGTCGAGGAGTTTCTCGCCACGGCCTCCCGGACCTGACGGTCCGGGTCGCGGGTCAGCGTTCGCAACGCCTGCGCGGGTGCGTCGGTGCGGGACGCGACCGCCTTACGAACCACCGTCGACGGGTCGGACGCCAGGTCGATGAGGGTCATCTGTGACGTTGTGGGGTCCTGCGCGAGGGCGAGCCGTGCGTCCGCGCCGACCTCGCCCGCAGGGTGGTTGGTGGTGCCTGACCCGCTCTGACGGTCGGGCCCGCCGACGTCCTGCTGCTTCCCCATGAGCGCAATCATGTCACGGGCCGACTGGGGGCAGCGCGAGCGTGACCAGCCGTCGATGACGGATCACCGCCGCCGGCGCCGGACCGCGACGACACCCGCCAACCCGGCGCCGACCAGCACGCCGAGGGGTGCCAGGACGGAGGCGGCCAGCCCCGCCAGTGCCTTCGAACGCGGGTCGTGGAAACGGGGAGGATCACCGATCGACAGCGACACGGTCCCCTGCCCGCTCGAAGCCGTGCAGGTCACCGTGTACGTGCCGGTCGGCCTGGCGGCAATCGTCAGCACCGCGCGCCAGCGTTCGCCGTCTGCGTCCAGAGAGAGATCGTCGAGGCGCGCCGACACCGCGTGCCACTCCCCAAGCCCCTGGTCCTCCGCCCGTGACGGTGCGCAGTCCACACCTGGTGCGTCCGGGCCGCTGACCTTGGCCCACACCATCTTTCCGCCCTCGGGAAGGTGCATCGTGACCGGTTGCCCGGACGTGACCCGCTGCCCGAGGTCACCTCCGAACGGAACCAGCAACAGCACCGCGGCGGCGGCGAGCACACCGCCGGCGGCGATCAGCGCCGCGACGGCGTACCAGATTCGACGGGGCCGGAGCGGATCGACGGAGACGACGCCCGGAGCAGGATTCATGGAGGCATGATCGCCGGTTGCCGATGGCCGTGCCATCCCCCTCGCGGGCGGGCAGCGCCGGCACCAGCCCGGGTTCCTGCCCGCTGTGTGCCTTGACTCGCGAATTGGTAAGTCGTAGCTTACCGTTCGTGGCTACTTACCGAGCTGGTGATGGTTGGGACGCGCTGGGAGACCCCACCAGGCGCGCCATCGTCGCGTGCCTGGCCGAACGGCCCCGGGCCGTCGGCGAGCTCGCCGACGAGTTGCCGATCAGCCGACCGGCGGTGTCCCAGCATCTGAAGGTGCTCAAGGACGCCGGACTGGTCACCGACCGCGCGGCGGGCGCGCGGCGGGTCTATCGGCTCAATCCGGCGGGCGTGGCCGCGCTGCGAGATCAGCTGGAGACGTTCTGGAATCGGGCACTGGACAGCTATCAGGACGTCGTCGAAGAACCGACCGAGGAGGAGCAATGACCCAGGCAACCGACGTGGTGATCCGACAGATCGTCGTCGAGGCGTCGATCGCGCGAGCCTTCGCCGTGTTCACCGAGCGGTTCGGCGACTTCAAACCGCCCGAGCACAATCTGCTCGGCGCACCGATCGCCGAGACCGTGTTCGAACCGAAGGTCGGCGGCCACATCTACGACCGGGCCGCCGACGGCAGCGAATGCCGCTGGGCGCGCGTGCTCGCCTACGAACCGCCGAACCGGGTCGTGTTCAGCTGGGACATCAGCCCGCAGTGGCAGGTCGAGACCGAGCCGGACAACACCAGCGAGGTCGAGGTCCGGTTCGTCGCCGAGACCCCGCAGCGCACCAGGGTCGAACTTGAGCACCGCCACATCGACCGGCACGGCCCCGGGTGGCAGGCCGTCAGCGACGGCGTCTCCCACGACGAAGGGTGGCCGCTGTACCTCGCGCGCTACGCCGCGCTGGTCACGCAGGACAGCTGAGCGGGCCGGATGATCCGTAGCCGGCCGCCGTCGCCGAGGCGCGGCTGAGTCTCGCAGGAGCGGACCGACTGGCCGGTTGTCGCCGCGATCCCGGCCGAACCGGCCAGTCGGCTCCGTACCGCCCATCGCGGCGCTCGAAAGCCGGATTCGCGCACCCGCCAGTCGCGGCGAACGTGGCGGGATGACTTGCGTGTGACCGGGAACCCGGTGCGCTGACATCAGGCGTCGGTCAACGGCCGCGGGCAGCGGCCGCGGCCGGCACGCATCGACAACCTGAGGAGGTGTGGGTGACCGCGACATCACGGCGGCCGACGCCTGCGGATCCCCGGCCGGACATGTCCGTGGGACACGGGGTGTCCAGCGGCGCCTCTCGAGACCTGCCTCCCGAGTTGGGACCCGACGCGGTCGGTGTGCTGGAAGGCCGGACGTTCATGTTCTCCGACGCCGCGGGGAACGTGCCGAAGGGCTCGATCGGCGGTCTCGTCCATGACGACACCCGGTTCCTCAACCAGTGGGTGCTGACCATCGACGACGCCCCACTGCTGGTGCTCTCCTCCGGGACCGTCGACGCCTACTCGGCGGCGTTCTTCCTGGCGAACGGTGACCTGCCCCACCTGCCCGCGAATCGGGTCGGCGTGCGCCGGCAGCGCTTCGTCGGCGACGGCCTCTACGAGCGCGTCGAACTGCGCTACTTCGGCACCGAGCCGACCTCGATCCAACTGCGCCTGGCCGTCGGGACCGACTTCGCCGACCTGTTCGAGATCAAGGAGTCCGGCCGCGACCGCACCCCGGACATCATCCGCCAGGACGGGCCGGACGGCTCGGCACTCGGATTCCACTACCGCAACGGCAGCTACGCCGCCTCGGTGAGCGTCGAGGCCGACCCACCGGCCGACCTCATCGACGGCGATGCCCTGGTGTGGAACCTGCGCCTCGAACGGGGACAGCAGTGGGGCTGTGAGTTGAGTGTGCCGCTGCGGTGCGGCGGTGAGGACCGCCGGCCCGTGGTACGCGGGTTCGGCGAGGCCTTCGATCATGGGCCGGAGGACCCGTCGACGCGATGGGGCACGGAGAAGCCGCGTCTGCACGCGGAGACGGATCTGCTGCGCGACGTCTACCACCGGTCGGCGATCGATCTGGTGTCCATGCGGCTCGAGAAGACCATCGCCGGCGAACCCGTTGTCCTCCTGTCCGCGGGTCTGCCGTGGTTTCTGACCGCCTTCGGCCGCGACACGCTGATCACCGCCTACCAGACCATGACCTGCGGCTCGGAGGTTGCCCGGGGAGCGCTGATCGTGCTGGCCCGGCATCAGGCCACCGTGTTCGACGACTTCACCGACCAGGAGCCGGGCAAGATCTTCCACGAGTACCGCTCGGGCGAGCTCAGCCGGCTCGGTATCAAGCCCTACCGTCCCTACTACGGCGGCGCCGACACCACGGCGCTCTGGCTGATCCTGCTGTCCGAGTACTGGCGCTGGACGCGGGACGCCACGCTGGTGCGCCGGTTGCGCGGCAACGCCGAGGCCGCGCTGCGGTGGATCGACCACCACGGCGACCGCGACGGCGACGGCTACGTCGAGTACGCCACCCGCTCCACCCAGGGCCTGGGCAACCAGTGCTGGCGGGACTCACCCGACGGTGTGCAGTACGCCGACGGGACGATTCCGGTTCTGCCGATCGCGACCTGCGAGACGCAGGGCTACACCTACGACGCGAAACTGCGCGTGGCGGAACTCGCCGACGGGCCGTGGGACGACCCGGCGCTGGCCCGGCGCCTCCGCGCCGAGGCCGCGCAGCTGCGCGAGAGGTTCAACCGGGACTACTGGATCCCGGAGCGGGGCGGCTACTACGCCATCGGCCTGGACGGCGACAAGCGGCCCATCGACTCGATGACCTCCAACATGGGTCACCTGCTGTGGAGCGGCATCGTCCCCGACGATCGCGCCGGTCAGCTCGCGCGACACCTCATGTCTCCGGAGATGTTCTCGGGATGGGGCGTCCGCACCCTGTCGACTCTCGACGTCGGCTACAACCCGATCGGCTATCACGTCGGCACGGTCTGGCCGCACGACAACTCCATCATCGCGGCGGGGCTGGCCCGTTACGGCTACCGGGAGGAAGCGAACCGAATCGCGATGGCGATGCTGGAGGCCTCGCAGCACTCCGACCACCGGCTGCCCGAAGCGTTCTCCGGCTACGACCGGTCCTTCGGTCGCCAGCCCGTGCCGTACCCCACCGCCTGCAACCCGCAGGCCTGGGCCAGCGGGGCACCGTTGCTGTTCCTGCGCACCATGCTCGGACTCGAACCGGGCGAGGACCGCCTCCTGGCCGACGCCCACGTCCCCGTCGAACTCGGACGGGTCGGCCTGCACGGCGTGCCGGTGGCCGGCCGGCGGTGGAGTGTCGACGCCACCGGTTCCGATTTCCGCATCTCGTTCGTCGACTAGGCCGCAAACCGCAGCACGGAATACGCCAGGATCGACACCGCCGCCACCACCGAGAGAGTGCGCTGCCCGCCGGCCGCAAAATCCGACGACATCGGCGGCCGTCCCCGCCAGGATGGCCGGTATGGAGGAGGTGGAAGTCGTCGTCGCCCACAGCCAGCGCGCGACGCTGCGCGTCGGCGACGTGTTCCTGAAGGTCGACGGCGACCCGGCGCACGCCGACGTCGAGGTGCGGGCGATGGCCATGGCGCCGATACCGACCCCGGCGATCCTCTGGCGCGAGCCGCCCGTGCTCGCGATCGCCGCCGTGCCCGGCAGGGCGCTCGGCCTCCTCGGCGAACCGTCGGCCGCGTCGCCAGCGGCGTGGGCTGCGGCGGGTGCCGCCATACGGAGGCTGCACGATGCGCCGTTGCCGCCGTGGCCGGGGCCCAGCCTCGACGACGTGGCAGCGGAGCTCGACAGCGAGTGCGCGTGGCTGCTCGCCCACGCCGTTCTGCCCGCCGAGGTGATCCGGCGCAACCGGGAGATCGCCGAGGCCGCGCTCCGGCCGTGGAAACCGGTGTTCATCCACGGCGACCTGCAGATCACCCACGTGTTCGTCGACGGCGACGAGGTCACCGGCGTCATCGACTGGTCCGAGGCCGCCCCCGGCGACGCCATGTTCGACCTCGCCACCTTGACGATCGGGCACGAGGAACGCCTGGACGACCTGCTTGCCGGCTACGGCGGGGGAGCGGACCGGGACGTGATCCGCGCCTGGTGGTCGCTGCGCAGCCTGGTGGCGTCGCACTGGCTGATCGAGCACGGCTTCGATCCGGACGCGCCGGGGTGCGAATTCGACGTGCTCAGATCCCGGATGCAGGAACCCTAGGCAGACTTTGGAGCCGTTGGACCGGTCCACCTCGGACCGTGAAACCGTGACGCCCCGGGCACGGCTCCGCGACGTGGCCAACGTCCCGTCGGCCCACTCGCCTCGCCGGATCGGTAGTCGGGACCGTTACGGGGTAACCGAGCGACATGAGCATTCCCCGCGCGGTGGTGATCGGCCAGCTGGCCCGCGATCTCGTCCTTCAGGTCGACCAGTGGCCGGAGGTCGGTCACGCGGCCGACGTCCGGGGGCGGCGCGAGATGCTGGGCGGCAAGGGCGCCAACCAGGCGGTGGCGCTCGCTCAGCTCGGCGTGACGGTGGCGCTGGTCGCCGCGGCCGGCGATGACGACGTCGGCGACAGCCTGCTCGCGCAGGCCAGCCGGGACGGGGTGGACGTCACACAGGTGGCCCGCCGCCGGGACACCCCCACCGGGCTGATCGTGGAGGCGCTCGACGGGGACGGGCGGTGGCGGTACCTGCAACACCTGCCCACCGAGGTGCTGCTCACCGTCGCCGACGTCGACGCCTCCGCCGAGCTGCTCCGCGCCGCGGACGTCGTACTCGTGCAGTTGCAGCAGCCACCCGCGACGGCCCTCGCCGCCGCGCGCCTGGCCCACGACGCTGGTCGGCTCGTGGTTCTGGACGGTGCGCCGGCCAGCGAGAGCGACCGTCCGGCGTTGCTCGCCGCGGCGGACGTCGTCCGCGCCGACGCCCACGAAACACGCTTGTGGACCGCGGCGCCCACCGACGACATCGACCGGGTGCTGACCGCGGCCGGTGACATCCTGGCGGCCGGGCCGGGGCTGCTCGCCTTCGGCGTGGACGCCGGGAACCTCTTCGTCTGGCGCGACCAGCGGTGGGGCGACGGCCATCTGCTCGTCCCCCTGACCGATCAGACGGTGGTGGACACCACGGGAGCCGGCGATGCCCTGGTCGCCGCTCTGACCGCGGCGCTCCTGCGCGGCGACCCGCCTCCAGCCGCCGCCCGATACGCCGTCGCCGCGGCCGGGGCGACCGTCGGACATCCCGGCGGCCGGCCGAACCTGAACGCGGACGCGTTGCGCGCCCGGCGGGGCGACCGTGCGCCGGGGCCCGCATCGACAAGCCGGTGAGATCGCGGAACCCACGCGGCCGGTTGCATCTCGGTGAGCAGGCGATACGGCCCAGCCCGGTGACCTATGGTGAAAACCCGGCGCGCCCACTGTCGTCCGATGTTGGTACGACGCCGGCATCCAGATCAGGATCTCAGACCTTTCCCGTTGGCCAGCCGAAGGACGGACCGATGACCGAGAGAACGTCGCGGTGCCGCGTGCCGACGGCTCGGATCCACCGTTGAGATGGACTGGGCCGGATGGGCGTTGTTCGGGTTGGTCGCCACCGCGGTGCTGACCGCGGTGCTGATCACCGCTCAACTGGCCGGCCTCACCCGCCTCGACTTTCCCCTGGTACTCGGGACCCTCGTCACCGAGGATCCCGACCGGGCCCGGGTCGTCGGGTTCCTCATCCATCTCTGCGCCGGTCAGGGCTTCGCCCTCGGCTACGCGGCCACGTTCGCCCTGCTGCACCGCGCCACCTGGTGGATCGGGGCGCTGCTGGGGACCATCCACGTCGGGATCGCGCTGACGGTGCTCCTGCCCCTGCTTCCGGGTGTCCACCCGCGCATGGCCTCCCAGCGGGCGGGCCCGGCCAGCACGGCCGTGCTGGAGCCGCCGGGCCTGTTCGCCGTCAACTACGGCATCCAGACTCCCGCGGTCGTGACTGTCGTCCACGTCCTCTACGGGGTGGTCCTCGGGCTGCTCCTGCAAGCCGACTGAGCCGCGTCAGACGTCTGGTGAGGAGCGATCCCCATGACCGGTGGGCACGACACGCCAGCGGCGATCAGCGACTACGGGCTGCTGGGTGACACCCGCACCGCCGCCCTCGTCGCCGGTGACGGGGGGATCGACTGGCTCTGCGTGCCCCGCTTCGACGGCGAACCGCTCTTCGGCCGGCTGGTCGGGGGCCTCGAAGCGGGAACGTTCCGGGTCGGCCCGGCCGGACCCGCCACGGTCGTCCAACGGCGCTACCGGCAGCACACCGCCACCCTGGAGACGACGTGGGCGGTAGGCGACAGTCGACTCACCCTCACCGAGGGGATGGTGGCCGAGGTCAGCGGCCGCCTGCTGCCCACGACACTGATCGTGCGGCGTCTGTCGACCGATGACGCGGCGGTCGACGCCGTCGTCGAGTTCGACCCCCGCTTCGGCGTACGGCACCGTCGGCCCCGGATCCAGCATCGGCGCGAGGCCCTGGTGTGCGAGTGGGGGTCCCTCGCGGTCTCGCTGGGCAGTGCGCCCACCGTCAGCGTCGAACCAGGTCGGCCTGCCTTGATCACGGTCAGCCCGGGCCGTCCGGTCATCCTCGTGCTGGCCGTGGCGCACCGCGAACCGCTGATTCACGTCGACCCGGCCGCGGCCTGGGACCTGCTGACCGAGGACGAGGACCGCTGGCGGGCCTGGACCGCCGAGATCGACCGCGCACTGCCCTTCCGGGAACACGTCGTACGAAGTCTGTTGACCATGCGGCTGCTGACGTACTCGCCCTCGGGAGCCCCGGTGGCCGCACCCACAACGTCTCTGCCCGAGGATCCCGGCGGGATACGGAACTGGGACTACCGCTATGTCTGGCCCCGGGACGCCAGCATCGGCGTCAGTGCCTTCCTCAGCGTGGGCAAACCCGACGAGGCGCACGGTTTCCTTGCGTGGCTGCTGCACGCCAGCCGGCTGGAGCGGCCACGCCTGCCGGCGGTGCTCACCCTGCACGGGCGCCACGTGCCGGCGGAACGGGACCTGGCCGGCTGGCCCGGCTACCTCGGCAGCGTCCCGGTACGGATCGGCAACGGCGCCGCCGGGCAACACCAGCTCGACGGTTACGGCTGGGTGATCGACGCCACCTGGGCGTTCGCACAGGCAGGGCAGAGGCTCTCCAGCGAGACGTGGCGGGCGGTGCGCGGCTTCGCCGACGTGGTGGCCCGTTGCTGGCAGGAGCCCGACGCCGGCATCTGGGAGGTCCGCGAACCTGCCCAACACGTCCATTCCAAGCTCATGGGCTGGCTCGCGCTGGACCGCGCGCTGTGCATCGCCGACACGCACGCCCTGCCGGGCCGCCAGCGTCGACGCTGGCAGAAGGCACGAAACGCCATCGCCGCCGAGGTCCGGGCATCCGGCTTCGACCCCACGGCGGGCAGCTACATGCGCAGATACGGCTCGGAGGACCTCGACGCGGCCCTGCTCGTCCTGCCGCTGCTCAACATGGACAGCGTCGAGTCACCCCTCGTGCGGGGCACCATCGACGCCATTCGGGACCAGCTCTCCGCCGGCGGCCCGCTGCTCTACCGCTATCCGCCGGGGTCTGACGGCTTTCCGGGCACCGAAGGCGCGTTCCTGCCCTGCTCGTTCTGGCTGGTTCAAGCCCTCGCCCGCACCGGGCGCCGCACCGAGGCGGTCGAGTTGTTCGAGACCATGCTCGATTACGCCAGCCCACTCGGCCTCTACCCCGAAGAGCTGGACCCCACGACCGGCGCACACCTCGGCAACTACCCCCAGACGCTGACCCACGCCGCGCTCGTCCAGGCCGCGCTCGCCATTCGCGACGCCCCCACGGCGCTTTGAAGGTTCGCCGTCACTTCCCTGCTGAAATCAGCGGTAAGTTTGCATCGGTGGTTCAACGATACGGTTTATGGCATGACTGCTGGTATCACCGACGCCGCATACGTCATCGACGCTCCTACCGTCCTCGGCCTGCTCCCGACCCGGCCACGGCTGCTCGCCCTGGGTGAGCCGACCCACGGCGAGGGCGATCTGCTCGAACTGCGGAACGATCTTTTCCGGCAGCTCGTCGAGCAGGAGGGCTACCGGACGATCGCCATCGAGAGCGACTGCCTGATGGGCCTGGTCGTGGACGACTACGTCACCTCGGGTGTGGGCACCCTCGACGAGGCCATGGAGCGCGGCTTCAGCCACGAGTGGGGCGCCTTCGCGGGCAACCGAGAGCTGGTGCGCTGGATGCGCGCGTACAACGAGTGCCGGTCACCGGCGGAGCGGCTGCGCTTCGCCGGTTTCGACGGCCCGCTGGAGATCACCGGCGCCGCGAGCCCCCGGCAGGCCCTCGCCGCACTCCACGCCTACCTCGCCGCCTGGGTCGACGCCGACCTTCTTCCCTGCGCCGCGGAGACGCTGGATCGCCTGCTCGGCGCCGACGACCGGTGGACCAACCCCGCAGCGATGATGGACCCGTCCCAGTCCGTGGGGCGGACGCCCGCGGCCGCCCAGCTGCGGCTGCTCGCCGACGACCTCGTCGCCCTGCTCGACGCGCAGACACCACACCTGGTCGCGGCGACCGGCCGGGAGGACTGGCACCGGGCACGCCTGTACGGGCGCACCGCAGTCGGCCTGCTGCGCTACCACGCCGCGATGGCCGATCCGTCCTCCAGCCGCATGGCGAGGCTGCTCGCCGTACGGGATTCGATGATGGCCGGCAACCTGCTCGCCATCGCGGAGCGGGGCCCGGCGCTGGTGAACGCCCACAACGGCCACCTCCAGCGGGACAGGAGCAGCATGCGGATGGGCGGCCTGCCGGTCCAATGGTGGAGCGCCGGCGCGATCGTCAGCGCGCACCTGGGCCAGGAGTACGCCTTCCTGGCCACAGCCCTCGGCACGATCCGTCACCATGGCGTGGACGCGCCACCTCCGGACAGCATCGAGGGGCTGCTGTACGCGCTCGGGCAGGAGCGGTACATCGTCGACCCCCGCCGTCTGGCCAGCGCGCTCGCCACCGTGACGCCCGCCGCCCGGGTCTCCCCCTGGTTCGGTTACTCCCCGCTCGATCCGGCCCACGTCAGCAGCACCGACGGCGTCGTCTTCGTCAAGGACGCCCGACGGAACCCGGCTCCCCCGGCGGTCGACTGACCAGGGCCGGTCCGGTCGACCTCGGTCGACTGGCCGACCCCGCCGTGCCGCTGGACGAGTTGCCGCCGCCCGCGTCGCCACCCGGGGCTCCGATCGGGTAGCCGGCGGCACGCCGCGCGGAGCCGGCCGACACCCACCGGAGCCGGCCGGCTCCGACTGGGCCGCCCCTCGACCACCCGCGCTAGTTGCCCCGGTCGTGTGGGACGGTGACGGTGACGGTGCAGCCGACCGGCCGCCCGATCTCGTCGTGGCCGGCATACGTGAGGTGGTACACCCGGTCTCCCCCGTTCCCGGCTCGTTCGGCCCGGAGCCTGCCACTCGTGTCCGGCGTGCCGATGGCGAAGTCGGTGACGTCCGCGGCGTCACCCCCGCTCACGCCGGTCAGGGCGAACGCGTTCGGTCCGAGTACGCCGTCGTGCAGGTCCACGTTGACGTTCACGTCGACCAGCTTGTGGTTCGGCGGCCACAGGACCGGGCGGTCCGCCACACAGTCCAGCTGCCGCGCCGGCAACGGGTTCGCCAGGGTGGCGGTGGCGTGTCCGATGGTCGCGGTGAGCCGGCCGCCGGCTTCGTAGTACATGTGCGCGGTACGCCCGTCGAAGTAGAACGTCGGCGCGGCTGAGCGGCCGAGGTCGGGCGCGGCGGCCATCGAGTCGTGCACGACGCCGAGGTGGATCTCCTGGTCGAAGTCCTGCCCGACGTCCACCGCGTGCATGTTGCCGTCGGCGGCGTGGTAGATCACCAGGTTGCGGTCGTTCCAGCGCAGGAAGAACGGTCCCGAGGCGTTCGGGCCTTCGACGCCCTGCGGGGTCACGATCGGTTCGGGCTGCATGCTCCAGGTCCGCGCGTCGTTGGAGACCGCCCAGCGGATCCGCCGTGACACGGGCCCGGTCGGTCCGGGCAGTGCCGCGGTCGGGTTGTCCATGAAGAGCATCAGGTACCGGGTGCCCAGGCGCGGCACGGACTGCTCGAACACCCGGGCGTACGAGGTCTCGCCACCGGTCGTGTCGTTCCGGCTGATCGCCGTCCCGCCGTAGCTGAAGTGGATGCCGTCGTCGGAGGTCGCGTACCGGGTGATCGAGTTCTCGCCGTGGAAGTAGAGGAAGAGTTTGCCCTCGCCCTCGATCCACACCGCGTGCGGCGAGGAGACATGGCTGACCGTCGGGTAGTTCGGCAGCCAGGTGTTGCTGATCAGGGGGTTGTCGGCGTACTCGGTCCACGGACCGTTGATCGAGTCGGAGTACGCGAGGGCGATGCCGCCGGGGCGCTCGTGCGGCGCGTAGTACAGGTAGTACGTGCCGAGCGGGTTGGGGAAGTAGTCGGCGGCCCGGATGACGCTCGGGAAGATGAACTCGTTCGTCGGGTTGTAGGCGAGGGCGCCCTTGTCGAACGCGGTGCCCTGGTAGGTGAACTGGGGGAAGTCCAGCCCTGGTTCGGCGGCTGCCGGCTGGGCGCCGGCCACGGCGGCGACGAGCAGGCCGGCACTGGCGGCGGCCAGGACGGCGCGTCGGGACGATGGGGCGGGTGGTCTCGTCATGCGGCTTCCTCTTCGGTCGGTCGGATCGGCGGCACGAGCGGCCCGGGGTGACGCTCAGTAAGAACACAGGGGACACCGCTCGACGGATGCCCCTTGGCGTCGTCGAGCTAATACGTATTAGCACCTATGTTTCTCGAATGTTGCTCGCCGGGCGCCGGTTCTGTCAAGAGGCCGCTCGGTGTCCGCCAATCCGGCCGGGCCACCCGCCAGCCCGGTGGGGACCCTGACCGCTAATGCGCATTACTCCAGCGGTTTTACCGCGCCGAAATCTTGCGGCCACCCCTTGACACACGCCGCTTCACCCACGAGGCTCCTTGCCAACACGAGCGCTAATACGCATTAGCCGCACCGGAAGGACCCGCCGTGACCGCTCCCCCCAGACGCGTCACCCAACGTGACATCGCGCGGATGGCCGGCGTCAGTCAGGCGACCGTGTCGCTGGTGCTCAACAACCGCACCGACGCCGACGTCCGCATCGCCCCGGAGACCCGGGACCGGGTGCTGCGGGTCATCACCGAGACCGGCTACGCCGCCGACCCCGTGGCCCGCCGGCTCGCCTCGCGGTTCAACCGGATCATCGGCGTCTTCACGTACGAGCCCGCCTTCCCCAGCGGCAGCCGGGACTTCTTCCACCCGTTCCTGCTCGGTATCGAGGAGTACGCCGAGCGGGTCGGCTGCGACCTGCTGCTGCTCACCAGCGCACCGGTGGTGGACGGCCGGCGACGCATCTTCCACCACGACAACCGGCTACGCCTGGCCGACGGGTGCATCCTGCTCGGGCGCGAGATCGACGGCGCGGAGCTGCACCGGCTCAACCGGGACGGATATCCGTACGTCGCCGTCGGGCGCCGCGACGACGCCGGCGGGCCGGTCCCCTACGTCGGCGCCGACTACGCCTCGGCGGTGGCCCAGCTCGTCGAGGCGGCGCTGCTGCGCGGTCACCGCCGCCTGACGTACGTGAGCATGGGCGCCCCCGCGGAATCCTCCGAAGACCGGCTCCGGGGGTTCCGGGCCGCCGCGACGACCGCGGAGAGCGCCGGGCAGATGTCGGCGTCGGCCGGGGAGGCCGACACGACCGTCGACACCCTGCTGGCCGACGGGACCACCGTCGTCTTCGTGGAGGACTTCGCCACGGCGGTCGCGCTGGAGTCCGCCGCCCGTCGGCGCGGCCTGAGCGTGCCCGGCGACCTGTCGATCGTGACCCTCGGCGATCCGACGTCCCCGGTCCCCACCGACATCGCGTTCACCGGATTCCGCATCCCCCGCGAGGAGATGGGCCGGCAGTCGGTCGAGGTGCTGACGGGCGTCATCGATGGCAGCGCCGCCGGCCTCCACCAGCGACTTCTCGCCTGCGAACTCGTCGAGGGCAGGACCCTCGGCACCCCTGATCCGGCGGTCGACCAGCGCTGAACGGTCGTCCGCGCAACTGGAAGGAAGCACGTGGTACTCATGCGTACGGACGTCCTCGTCGTCGGGGGCGGACTGGGCGGCGTCGCCGCGGCGCTCGCCGCGGTCCGGGCCGGCCGGTCCGTCATCCTGACCGAGGAGTTCGACTGGCTCGGCGGGCAACTCACCAGCCAGGCCGTCCCGCCGGACGAACACTCCTGGATCGAGCAGTTCGGCGCCACCGCCAGCTACCGGGCGCTGCGCAACGGCATCCGCGACTACTACCGTCGCCACTACCCGTTGACCGAACGGTCCCGGGCCTGGACGGACCTCAACCCCGGTGCGGGTTGGGTGAGCCGGCTCTGCCACGAGCCGCGGGTGGCCGTCGCCGTCCTCGACCAGATGCTCGCCCCGTACCTCGGTTCGGGACGACTGCGGGTGCTGCAGCCGTACCGGCCGGTCGCCGCGGAGACCGACGGGGACCGGGTGACCGGCGTGACGCTGGCGCACCGCGACCGGGACGAGCGGATCGACGTGGTCGCGCCGTACGTCCTGGACGCCACCGAGACCGGCGAGTTGCTGCCGCTGACGGGCACCGAGTACGTCACCGGGTTCGAGTCGCAGGCGGACACCGGTGAGCCGAGCGCACCGGCCGAGGCCCAGCCGATGAACATGCAGGCGGTGTCGGTCTGCTTCGCCCTCGACCACGTCGACGGCGACCACACCATCGACCGCCCCGCGGGGTACGACTTCTGGCGCGACTACAAGCCCGACTTCTGGGGTGACCGGCTGCTGTCCTGGAAGTCGCCGCACCCCCGCACGCTGGAGATCGTCGAGCGCAGCTTCACCCCCAACCCGGACGACGACCCGCTGAGCGTCAACGCCGACCAACGCGTCAACCCCGGTGACGGCAACCTGTGGACGTTCCGGCGGATCGCCGCGCGGCGCAACTTCACCGACGGCGCGTACGGCAGCGACATCACGCTGGTCAACTGGCCGATGATCGACTACTTCGAGGGTCCGGTCATCGATGTGCCGAACGCTTCGTGGCACCTGGCCAAGGCCCGCGAGCTGTCGTACTCGGTGCTCTACTGGCTCCAGACGGAGGCGCCCCGGCCGGACGGCGGCACCGGCTTCCCGGGGCTGCGGCTGCGCGGCGACGTGACCGGCAGCGCGGACGGCCTGGCCCAGGCACCGTACATCCGCGAGTCCCGCCGGATCCGGGCCGAGTACACCGTGGCCGAGCAGGACCTGTCCCTGGCGGTCCGCGGTGACCACGGCGCGGTCAGCTACCCGGACGCGGTGGGCGTGGGCATGTACCGGATCGACCTGCACCCGTCGACGGGCGGCGACAACTACATCGACGTCGGCTCCTGCCCGTTCGAGATCCCGCTGGGCGCGCTGATCCCGCGGCGGATGGAGAACCTGCTGCCGGCCGGCAAGAACATCGGCACCACGCACGTCACCAACGGCAGCTACCGGCTGCACCCGGTCGAGTGGAACGTCGGCGAGGTCGCCGGCCTGCTCGCCGACTTCTGTCTGGCGCGGGGCGAGTCCCCGCGTGCGGTCCGCAACACCCCCCGTCTGCTGGCCGATTTCCAGGACCGCCTCACCGCGGCCGGCGTGGAACAGCGCTGGCCGCGGATCGCGGGCTACTGAACAAACACCCCCGGTGAGGAGAAGATTGTGAGAGCAGGAAAGGCCCTGCGCGGCGTCGCCGTGGCACTGGCCGGCGCGCTCGCCCTGACCGCCTGCGGCGGCGGTGGCGAGGCCGAGGACAGTGGCCCGGCGAAGCTGCGGATGACCGTCTGGTCGGCCAACGAGGCGCATCTCAAGCTGTTCAACGAGATCGCCGACGAGTACCGCACGAGCCACCCGGACGTGGTGGAGATCAAGTTCGATCCGCTGCCGTTCGACACCTACACCACGACCCTGACCACCCAGATCGCGGGCGGGAACGCGCCCGACCTCGCGTGGGTGTTCGAGAACTCCGCCCCCGACTTCGTCGCGTCGGGCGCGCTGCTGCCCCTCGACGACGCTCTCAAGAAGGCCGAGGGTTACCAGTACGAGGACATCTCCCCCGCCACGCTCAAGCTGTGGCAGAACGACGGGAAGCTGTACGCGTACCCCTTCTCGACCTCGCCGTTCGGGGTCTTCGTCAACACCGACATGGTCAAGAAGGCCGGGCAGAAGACCCCGGCCGAGCTGATCGCGGCCGGTCAGTGGACCTGGGACAACGCCCTGGCCACCGCCGCGGCGACGGCGACGAAGTCCGGCAAGGCCGGCATGGTCATTCGGGACTTCGACTACAAGGGCTGGGACAACCTGTCCACCTTCTGGACCGGGTGGGGAGCCCAGGCGTGGAGCGAGGACGGCAAGGCCTGCGGCTTCAACAGCCCCGAGATGGTCGACGCGATGACCACCCTGCACCGGGCCACCTTCACCCAGAAGGCGCTGCCCGGTCCGGGCACGACCGCCGACTTCTTCGCCGGTGACTCGGCCATGACGATCACGCAGATCTCCCGCGCCTCGCTGCTGAAGGACGGCGGCTTCGGGTGGGACCTGGTGCCGCTGCCGGCGGGGCCGAAGGGGAACTACGCGGTGGTCGGCCAGGCCGGCGTCGGGGTGATGAAGAAGAGCCCGCACGCCAAGCAGGCGGCCGACTTCCTGGCCTTCCTCACCAACCCCACGAACTCGGCGAAGCTCGCCCAGTTCTTCCCGCCGCCCCGACAGTCGCAGCTCACCGCCGAGACCCTCGCCAAGACGAACCCGCAGCTCAAGCCGGAGCAGTTGCAGAAGGTCGTCATCGACGGCATCACCAGCGGCGTGGTCAAGCCGAGCCACTCCGGGCAGGCCGAGCTGAGCCAGCAGGTCCGCGCCGGGCTCGACCCGCTGTGGCAGCCGACCGCGGACGTCAAGGCCGTACTCGACGGCGTCTGCGCCAAGATCCAGCCACTGCTGGCGAAGTAAGGCCAACGATCATGACCCAGACGGACACCAGGGTGGGCTCGGCTGCTGCCGGGCCCGCCCCGGGCCCGGCCCGGCCGTTCTGGACCAGCCGCCGCCGGGATCAGCTCACCGGTTTCGTGTTCATCGCCCCGCAACTGCTCGGCAGCGCCGTCTTCGTGATCCTGCCGCTGATCCTCGTGCTCTGGTACAGCCTGCACGAGTGGAACGTGCTCGCCGGGACCTTCGACTTCGTCGGCACGGACAACTACACGGCTCTCGCCGATGATCCCAACCTCGGCGCGGTGCTGCGCGCCACCGGGCTGTTCTCCGTCGGCCTGGTGGTGCTGAACCTCGGCCTGGCCCTGCTGCTGGCCGTTCTGCTCAACCAGAGGCTGCGAGGCACGATCGTGTTCCGCACCCTGTTCTTCTCCCCGGTGGTGGTCTCGCTGGTGGCGTGGACCATCGTCTGGGGCTTCCTGCTCCAGGACAACGGCGGGATCAACGGGCTGCTCGACACCATCGGCGTCGACGGGCCGAACTGGCTGCGGGGCGAGTGCACCGCGATGGTGTCCGTGATCGTCGTGCAGGTGTTCAAGAACGTCGGCCTGAACATGGTGCTGTTCCTGGCCGCCCTGCAGGGCGTGCCGGCCGAGCTGTACGAGGCCGCGGAGGTGGACGGGGCGAGCCGGATGCGCCAGTTCTGGCGGATCACCGTTCCGCTGATCAGCCCGACGATCCTGCTGACCTCGATCATCACCGTGGTCGGGTCGTTGCAGGTCTTCGCGCAGATCGCGGTGCTCACCCAGGGTGGCCCCGGCACGTCGACGACGGTGCTCGTCTACTACCTGTACCAGCAGGCCTTCCAGTTCCACCACTTCGGCTACGGGGCCACGCTGTCGATCCTGCTGTTCGTCATCGTGCTCGCCCTCACCGTGTTGCAGTGGCAGATGCGCAAGAGGTGGGTCTTCCATGAGTCGTGACCTGTCCCGGCGGACCAAGCTGGTGCTCTACGGGGTGCTGCTGGTCCTGGCGATCCCGTTCGTCTTCCCGACCTGGTGGATGGTCACCTCGTCGCTGAAGCCGGTGGCGGACATCTTCGCCTTCCCGCCGCAGCTCCTGCCGACCAACCCGCGGTTCGACGCCTACCAGCGGGTGTTCGAGTTGCAGCCGTTCGGGCAGCAGTACCTGAACAGCCTCTACATCGCGCTGGTCGTCACGGTCGGCACGATGGCCGTCTCGGCGCTGGCCGGGTACGCGTTCGCGCGCATCCGGTTCCGCGGCCAGAACGTGTTGTTCCTTGTCGTCCTCGCGGGCCTGCTCATTCCCAGCGAGGTGACGATCGTGCCGCTGTTCCAGATGTTCTTCAAACTCGGCCTGGTCAACACCCACTGGCCGCTGATCCTGGTGCCGATCTTCGGCGCGCCGAGTGTCCTGGCGACGTTCATCATGCGGCAGTTCTTCATCAGCCTCCCCGGTGAGCTGGAGGAGGCGGCCCGGGTCGACGGGCTGGGCCGGTTCGCCACCTTCTGGCGGATCGCCCTGCCACTGTCGCGGCCGGCGCTGGGCGCGGTGGCCATCTTCACCTTCCTGCACAGCTGGAACCTCTACCTGGAACCGATCGTGTTCCTCTCCTCTCCGGAGAAGTTCACCCTGCCCCAGGCGCTCACCCAGTTCGTCGACGCCTACGGCGGCCCCATGTGGGACGTCCAGATGGCCGCGGCGTCGATGACCGCGCTGCCCGTCCTGGTGGTGTTCGTCATCGCGCAGAAGCAGTTCGTCGAGGGTCTCGCGCACACCGGCCTCAAGGGATGACGACACCGGTTGTCGGCATCGACATCGGCGGCACCAAGACGGCCGCCGCGCTGGTCGACCGGGCCGGGCGGGTGTTGGAGCGCCGCGAGGCGCCCACGCCGGCCCGGTCCGGGCCCGGGGCCGTGCTGGACGCCGCCGCCCGGCTGGCCACCGACCTGCTCGGCGCGACCGCCGGGCCGGTGGGGGTGGGCACCGCCGGCACGGTCGACCCCGCGACCGGCGGCATCCGGTACGCCACCGACAGCCTGCCCGGCTGGACCGGCACCCCGGTCGCCGACGCGTTGGCCGCCCGGCTGGGTCGAGGAGTGCGGGTCACCAACGACGTGAACGCCGCCGCGCTGGGCGAATGCTGGGCCGGCGCCGCCCAACCCGGTGCCGACGGCCACCAGCAGCACATGAGCACGGTCCCGTCCGGCGCCGGGTTGGGCGGCGCGGTCGTCCGCAACGGCCGCGTCGAGGCCGGCGCCCGTGGCGCCGCCGGCGAGGTCGGGCACCTGCCCGCCCCGGGCGCCGAACGGCTGCGGTGCGGCTGCGGCCGGTACGGGCACCTGGAGGCGATCGCCTCGGGCAGCGGACTGGCCGCCGCGTACCGCATCGAGAGCGGCGCCCGCGTCAGCGGGCGGACGGTGGCGGACCGCGCGACGGCCGGGGACGAAGTCGCCCAGCGGGTCGTGGAGCGGGCCGGCACCGCCCTCGGCGCGGCCCTGGCGGGGTTGGTGGCCCTGCTCGACCCGGACGCTGTCCTGGTGGCCGGCGGGGCGGCCGGCGCCCTGCTGCCCGCCGCGTCGGGCGCCTACTCGGCCGAGGTGCCGGCGGGCTGGGCCGACGTTGCGCTGCTGCCCGCCACGCTGGGCGCTGACGCGGTCGTGGTCGGCGCGGCCCGACTGGCCATCGACGAAGATGACATCGAAAGGAGCACCGGGTGAGCGTGCTCGACGACCTGGCCGGCGGGCTGGTGGTGTCCTGCCAACCGCTGCCGGACGAGCCGGACGACCCGATGCGGGACCCGTACGTCCAGGCCCGGGTGGCGGCCGCGGTGGTCCGCGGCGGCGCGGTGGCGGTCCGGGTCAACGGACCGGACGACGTCGGGGCCGTACGCGCCGCCGTCGACGTTCCGGTGATCGGGCTGTACAAGCACGGCACCGAGGGCGTCTTCATCACCCCGACGGCGGCGCACGCGCTCGAGGTGGCGCTGGCCGGTGCGGACATCATCGCGATCGACGCCACCGACCGGCCCCGACCGGACGGGCGCTCCTTCGCCGACACGGTCCGCGTGCTCCGCGAACGGACCGACGCGCTGGTCCTGGCCGACGTCTCCACCCCGGCCGAGGGCGTCGCCGCCGTCGAGGCCGGCGCGGACGCCGTGGCCACCACGCTGTCCGGCTACACCCCGGCCAGCCCACCGACTGACGGGCCCGACCTCGGGCTCGTGGCGCGACTCGTCGCCCTGCTGCCCGTGCCGGTGATCGCCGAAGGGCGGTACCGCGGCACGGACCAGATCGGCCGGGCCTTCGAGGCGGGTGCGCACGCGGTGGTGACGGGCAACGCCGTCACCTCACCGCTGTGGATCACCCGCCGGCTCGTGCCGAGCACCCCCCGCGCGGCGAGCGCCCCGAGAAAGAAGGAGTGAGGATGAGAAGGCGTACCCTCCTGGCCACCGGCGTGGCCGGGCTGAGCACCGTGGCCGTCGGCCGACCCGCGTTCGCCAAGCCCGCCGGTCGGCAGCTGACCATGGCGCTGGTCCCGTTGGACGACCGGCCGGTCAACACCTACGCCCCGCAGATGACCGCCGCGAGCGCCGGCGCCCAGGTGCGGCTGCCGCCACGGGACCTGCTCGGCCGCTTCTTCACCCCCGGCGACGGGGCCGCCATCGCCCGCTGGCTCGGCACCACCGAGGGCGTCGACGGGTACGTGATCTCGGTGAGCATGCTCGCCTACGGCGGCCTGATCGCCTCCCGCACCGCCGCCCCGACCCTGGCGGCCGCCCTGGAGAACCTGGCCGCGATCCGCAACCTGCGCTCGGTCCGGCCGGGGGCGGTGATCGAGGTGCACGACACCATCCAGCGTCTCGCCATCACCAGCACGGGCACCGAGTTGGACGAGTACCGCGACCTGCTGGTCACCTGGGCGAAGCTCTACGACCAGGTGGTGAACCTCGGGCAGGAGGAGCTGCGGGCCCAACTCGACGCCGTCCGGGCGCGGATCCCCGACCAGGTCGTGGAGGACTATCTCGCCGCGCGGGCCCGCAACCACCAGGTCAACCGGCTGATGGTCGAGTGGGTCGCCGACGGCACCATCAGCCACCTCGTGCTCTCCGAGGACGACACCGCGCCGGTCGGCCTGGCCCGAGCCGAGCGCGTGGAGTTGGAGGCGCTCGTCGCGGAACTCGGCGTCGGCGATCGAGTGGAGATCTTCCCCGGCGCCGACGAGGTCGACGCGTTGCTGGTCGCGCGCGTGATCGCAGCCCCCACGAAGCCCACCTACCGCGTGGAGTACGCGGGCGTCTCCGGCGAGGACTGGACCGCCCAACTGGAGGGCATCCCGTTCGCGGAGAACATCCGCCGGCACGTCACCGCCGTGGGGGGCCGGGTCGTCAGCGGCGACGCGGACATCGTGCTCGCCGTGAACACCCCCTCCTCGGCGCCCGGGCAGCGGGCCGCCGACCTGGACGCCTTCGTCGGACGGATCGGGACGCTGCTGACTGCCGGCACCCCGGTCATCGTGGTGGACCCGCTCATCGTGAACAAGGCGGACCACGACCTGGTCGCGCGGATGGAGAGCCGCCTGGATCTCGCGGCGCTGCTGTCGTATTCGGGGTGGAACACCGGCGGCAACGCCCTCGGCCTGGCGCTCGGCCACGGCACCGCCCGGTGGGCGTACCTCCGCTCCTCCGGCAGCGGGTTCGGCGTGCCGGACCTGCGCGGGCCCGGGCAGGCGCACGCCGAGTACCTGCTCTACCGGCTCGTCAAGGACGACCCGTGGAAGAACGTCGTGCAGGTCGAGGCGTACGCGCACGCCCGGGCGCAGGGCTGGGACCCGCTCGCGCTCACCCCCGAGCAGAAGAGCTACTTCGACGGCTGGGTGCGCGAACGGCTGGTGCCGCTGACCGAGCGGTACTTCGCCGACCACTTCGCGGGGCACCGCATCGTGCTGGGTCACCGGGGCGCGAAGACGTTCACGGCGACCCTGGCCCGCTTCGAGTCGGCGCGGGTCGAGCTGCCGTGGGACCGGCTCTTCGAGGTGATCCTGGAGCCTCGGCTGCGCCTGGCCTGACCGGGGCCGACGAGCACCCGGGCCGGCGGCGGGCGAACACGATCAGGGGACGCGTTCGCCCGCCGCCGCAATCCTGCTCGCGTACGCGTGACGGGATCGTCAGGCGACGGCGGTGGCCATCCGGCGTACCGCCTCGGTGATCAGCTCCGGTGCGGTGGCCAGATTCAGCCGCACGTGCCCGTCGCCGCCGGTGCCGAAGGCCGATCCGGAGTTGAGGGCCACCCGGCCACGCTCGAGGAACACGGTGGCGGGGTCGTCGCCCAGGCCCAGGGCACGACAGTCGAGCCAGGCGAGATAGGTGGCCTGACCGGGGCGGTGACGGATCGCCGGCAGGTGCTCGGTGAGCAGCCCGGCGAGGAGCCGACGGTTGTCGTCCAGGCCGGTCAACAAGGCGTCGAGCCACTCGCCGCCGTCGCCGAAGGCGGCGGTGTGGGCGATCACGCCGAGGTGGCTGGTGCTGACGCTGACCTCGTACGGAACGCGGGCCAGATCGCCGGCCGCGGCCGGGCCGGCGACGAGCAGCGCAGCGCGCAGGCCGGCCAGGTTCCACCCCTTGGAGGCGGACATCAGCGACAGGCCGTTCTCCGCGCCGGGCACCGAGAGGTACGGCACGAAACGCTCCCCCGCCGCCACCACCGGAGCGTGGATCTCGTCGGCGACCACCCGCACCCCGTGCCGCTCGGCCAGGCCGGCGACGGCGGCCAACTCGTCCGCGGTGTGGGTGACGCCGGTCGGGTTGTGCGGGTTGCACAGCAGGTACGCCGCTGGCCGCCCACCGGCCCGAGCCTGCCGGAACGCGTCCTTCAGTGTGCCGAGGTCGATCCGCAGATCCTCGCCGAGCGGCGCCTCCACGATCCGGCGGCCGGCGTGCGCCACGAACTCGTAGAACGGCGGGTAGACCGGGCAGTTGACGACCACCGCGTCCCCCGGCTCGGTGACCAGGCGCAGCGCCTCGACGACGCCGTGCATCACGTCGGGCGTCAGTGCGCTGCGCTCCACGGCCAGGCCGTCCCACCCCCACCGCCGCCGGGCGAACTCCGCCAGCGCCCCCGCGTACGCCGTGCCGGCGGTGTAGCCGGTGTCGCCACGCGCGACGGCGTCGGTGATCGCCCGCGCGACCGGCTCGGCCAGCGGCACGTCCATCTCCGCCACCCAGAGCGGCAGCACGTCGTCCGGGTACTCCCGCCACTTGAGGCTCGTCCGTTGCCGAAGCTGGTCGATCGTGAGCTGACGAAGGGGATTCACCGCGTTCCGGACACCGCTCTGCACGCCACTCATGGCTGAAGCCTATTCCGCCGCCTCGAACGGCCAACTCAAGCAATGCTCAAGATCCGGCTCACGCGAC
Organism: Micromonospora sp. CV4; assembly: GCF_003667455.1. Classification (NCBI taxonomy): domain Bacteria; kingdom Bacillati; phylum Actinomycetota; class Actinomycetes; order Micromonosporales; family Micromonosporaceae; genus Micromonospora; species Micromonospora sp. CV4. The sequence goes on from NZ_RCVI01000278.1 coordinate 68,837, forward strand.
CCGTCGATGCGAAGAACGTGCATACACTCACCGCACTCAGGTCGCCCACAGCCCGCACGCTCCTCTTACGACGGTGACCGTCGTCGTATCCAGGCTCGCCGTGGGTGAGCTCAGCACGGCCGTCCTACCTGGACCGGTCCCGTCCGTTCGTGGGTCGGCCACGGCATCAACCACAGGCCGCAAACAGAAGGAGGGAAGCATGCACCGCAGACGACTGCGCATCGCGCTTCTCGCGCTGCCCGCCCTGGTGGCGAGCGTCCTCACCGTGCCCGCGCCCGCGCCCGCAGGCGCGGATCCCGCGGATTCCGCAGCGACGGCGGGCTCGGGGCGTTCCCACCTCGAGGACCAGGAGTTGGTGCGCCCCGTACGCATCCAGCTGACCGGCGCCGACATGCTGGACAAGGTGGTCGCCGCCGGATTCGACCTCGAACACGGCCTCCGGCGCGTGCCCAGCGGCATCGAGGGCGAGGCGGTGCTGACCGCCGAACAGGCTGCCGAGCTGAAGGGGATGGGCGTCAAGATCCTCGGCGACAACGAGGGCTTCGCCTGGAGCGAGGAGGCCGACGGCGGCATCCAGGCTCTCCGTACGCAAGCTGCCCAGCCGCTCAGCCACGAGGAGACGGTACGGGTCGTCCGCGCTGACTGGTTCACCACCAAGGGCCAGGGTTTCCTCTACGTCGAGGCGCGCACCACCGAAGGGCAGCAGGCCGACCCGATCGTCACGATGCAGCTCGAGAACGACTCGGGCCGCCGCACCCCGTTCGGCTTCGCCCGCACGATGAGCCGGTTCGTCGACTCCGGGCAGTACATGTTCCACCGGAACCTGTTCAAGCTCGACGCGCGCCCGAACCAGATCCGGGTCACCAGCTCGACCGGCGGCGTCACCACCGGCGACGTCTCGGACTGGCTCGAGGACGCTCCGCCGCCGCTGACGGAGAACCGGGGCTACAAGTCGGACTTCGTCGACGGCTACCGCAACCCCCAGCAGCTCTACAGCCGCGCCAAGGAGATCGCCCGGCAGTACCCGGACATCGCCGAGATCGTCTACCTGCCGAACCAGACGAACGGCTACCAGCGCAAGGCGCAGGCCACCATCGGTGGCACCGGGCAGTCCGCGGTCGTCGTCAGCTCGGCGGCGTGGGGCCACGAGGGCGGCAACGACATCACCGTCGAGTTCGTGGACCGGCCGGGGGCGGACCTCCCGCTCAGCGTCGAGGTGGCGGGCAAGGCCGTGCGCGTCCTCCTCGCGAAGGACGCCTCCGCCGCGGTCGCGAGTACGGCTACCGAGGTGGCGGCGGCGCTGGAGACCCAGTCCCAGGGCCTCATCGACCGGTCGCACCCGTACCGGACCAACGCGGGCACCGGCATCGTCGCTCCGACGTCCGGCCCGGTCGCGCTGACCGACTTCCTCGACCAGAAGCGCGTCGGCGCTCCGGAGGGCGAGGTGCCGCGTGGCCCGGTCACGATCCCCGTCCTGCGGATCGGTAAGCACCGCGACGGCCGGAACCCCGGCGTCCTGATCCAGGCGCAGGACCACGCCCGCGAGTGGGTGCCCGCGACGACGTCGCTGGAGTCGGCCGAGCGTCTGGTGCACAACTACAAGTCCGACAGGGAGACGAAGAAGATCGTCGAGAGCACCGACGTCTTCTTCATTCTGTCCAACAACCCGGACGGGGCGAACTACAGCTTCTACAACTTCGCCTCGCAGCGCCGGAACATGACGAACCACTGCCCGGACGAGAACGCCGATCCGGCCCGCCGCAACTCCTGGGGCGTCGACCTGAACCGGAACTACCGGGTCGGGTCGGGTCACGACGGCTACGCGGGTGCGTCGACCAGCTGCGTCAGCGACACCTACCAGGGACCGGAGAAGCTGTCCGAACCTGAGGCGGCGAACATCATCTGGCTGGTCGAGAAGTACAAGAACATCAAGTTCATGATGTCGGTGCACTCCAACGGCGGCCAGCTGTTCTGGCAGCCCGGCGCCTACATCGCGGACGGGCGGATCACCACGCCGCGCCCGCCGCTGGGCGACGAGGCGTTCTACTGGCAGTCGGCGGGCAGGATCCTGTCGCAGGTCAAGGCGCACCGGGAGACCGTCGTGACGCCGGAGAACGTCGGCGGCTCGTCGGACGTCCTCTACTCCTCCGCCGGCAACGTGCGCGAGGACCTGTACCACACCTATGGGATCTACGCCTTCGGCTGGGAGGTCGGCGGCTCGGTCTACAACCCGGCCACCGGCAACTGGCAGGGCGGCTCGTTCCAGCCGGTGTGGGAGGGCGATCCCAACCTCGTCAGCGGACACGCCGAGACGATGGAGTACGCCAACGGAATCATGGAGATGTTCCGGGTCGCGGCGGACTGGGGCAAGGACAAGAAGGACCCGCGCTCCACGCTCGTTCCCGGCGGCGGGAAGTACTCCAAGCCCGTCGACGTGCGCTTCGAGACCAACGAGCCGGCCACGATCTACTACACGACGGACGGCAGCCGGCCCACGCTCCAGTCGCCGCGCTACGAGGCGACCGAGTTCCGGGAGCCGGGCGAGGTGTTCCACGTGACCGAGACGACGACGTTCCACTGGTTCTCCGTCGACGCGGCCGGAAACATCGAACAGAACTACGACCCGACGAAGAGCGACAAGCGCAACAACTACCGCAAGGCGACGATCACCATTCGCCAGAGGTAGGCGCCCGTCCGGTCCGGGTGGGATCGCCGGGCCAGTTTTGCGCACCCAACTGGATTAGATTGATCCCCGGTACAGGCTCTCCTCGGAGAGCCTGTACCGGCCTATGCACGGCGCGTCGCGTCGGTCTCGACCGGGGCCGTCATTCTTGACGACGACGATGAGGGGGAAGACGATGAGTGACGAGGTCACCCGGTACGTCAACAAGGCGCAGCCGTGGCAGATCGATGTGTGCGAGAAACTACGTGCGATGGTCCGCCAGACCATTCCGGATGTCGAGGAGCGGCTCCAGTACGGCAAGCCGCACTACCTCAAGAACGGGCACTACGCGGCCGTCATCGCGGTGGCCAAGGACAAGGTCTCGTTCATGGTGTTCAACGCAACGGACATTCCGGAGGTCAAGGGGTTCCTTCGGGCTCTGGGCAACGGTGAACGCAAAGCCGTCGACATCAAGGATGGGCAGAGCGTCGACTACGACGCACTTGCCCGCATCCTGAAAGAGACCACGGACGCCCTGTAGGCACTGCCGCCGCGGGCTGACGTCTCCGGCGACCACAGCAGTGATGCGACGGTCGCCGGACCGGCTGGCCGCGGGTGACCGCTGAGTCAGGACGGCAGCAGGCCCGCGGCCATCGCGGTCGTCACCGCCGCGGTCCGGTCGGTGACGCCGAGCTTCGCGAACGCGCGCAGCAGGTGCGTCTTCACGGTGGCCTCGGTGATGTGCAGCCGCAGCCCGATCTCACCATTGGACAGACCCTGCGCGACCAGCCGCAGCACGTCGACCTCACGCGGTGACAGGGTGGCCGGCCGGGGGTTGCGGAGTTGACGGAGCACCCGGCCGGCCACCGACGGCGCCAGCACGGTCTCGCCGCGGGCGGCGCCGCGGACCGCGTCCACCAGCTCGGCCCGGGACACGTCCTTGAGCAGGTACCCCGCCGCTCCGGCCTCGACCGCGCGCAGGATGTCCCCGTCCGTCTCGTACGTGGTGAGCACGACCACCCGCGTGCCGGGCGCCACGGCCAGCACCTCGGCGGTCGCCGCCGCGCCGTCCACCCCGGGCATCCGGAGGTCCATGAGCACGACGTCGGGGCGCACCGCCCGGACGGCGGTGACCGCCTCGACGGCCGAGGCGGACTCGCCGACCACCTCGATGTCCGGTTCGCCGGCGAGCATGCCGCGCACCCCGGCCCGCACCACCGGATGGTCGTCCACCAGCAGCACCGAGATCATCCGATCGGCACCTCCGCCCGTACCGTGGTGCCGGCCCCGGGGCTGGACGACACCCGCAGCGTGCCGGCGACCTGCTCGACCCGGTTCCGCATGCTGGCCAGACCGTACCCGTCGCCGGCCGGCGGGATGGTGAAGCCGCAGCCGTCGTCGCGGACCTCCAGCACGACGACGCCGTCCCGCCCTTCGAGGCGCACCTCGACCCGGCCGGCGGCGGCGTGCTTGCGCGCGTTGGCCAACGCCTCCTGGGTGACCCGTAGCAGGACCACCTCGACCGGGGTGGGCAGCGGACGCTGCGTTCCGGGTGTGGCCAGGGTGACCGGCACGCCGGTCTCGGCCGTGAACCGGTCCGCCACCCGCCGCACCGCCTCGACCAGTGGTGACCCGGCCAGCTCCGCCGGGGTCAGCGCGGCGACGAGTGCCCGCGCCTCGGCCAGGTTGGCCCGGGCGGTGGTCACGGCGAGGGCCAGGTGGCGGCGGGCCTGCCCGGTGTCGCGGTCCAACTCCGCGTCGGCCGCCTGAATCAGCATGACCACACTGGACAGTCCCTGGGCGATCGTGTCGTGGATCTCGCCGGCCAGCCGTTGCCGCTCGGCGTCGACGCCGGCCTGCCGGGACAGTCGGGCCACCTCGTCACGGGAGGCGGCCAGCTCGTCGACCAGCGCGGCCCGCCGGTCGGCGTCGACGAACAGGTGCTGCACCCAGCTTCCGGTCACCGACACCACGACGGCGATCATCACGGCCGCCAGCAGCGTCTCCCGGGCGTCCGGGCCGCCGCCGGAGCGCAGCCAGTCCAGCACCACCTGGACGGCGGTGAATACCACCACCGCGCCGACCGCGGACGCCGTCGGCAGCAGCATGAACGCCTGCGGCAGGAGCACGAACAGGGCGAACGACGCGGACGACGCCAGCGCCACCGCCGCCACGTAGAGCGCGAGGGCGACGCTTAGATAGAGGTACGGCTGCGAGCCCCCGACCCCGTACCGCATGAGCGCCCGGCCGAAGACGGCGTACCAGATGCTGATCGTGGCCAGCAGCGCGACGGACCCGACGCGGTACGGCACGGGTGGGGCGCTGGTCGCCACGGCGACCCCGATGGCGACGGTCAGCACCGCGAAGTAGGCATCCCAGAGCGGGAACCGGGCGACCCACGCCGCCGAGGGCGGCGGATCGCCCGTGCTCACCGGTCCCGTCGGCCGCGCCAGCGGAAGGTGGTCAGACACAGCAGCAGACCTCCGATGCACCAGGCCGCGAGGATGAGCGCGGTCCGCCCGTGCTCCCAGTCGCGTACGACCTCCGCACCGAGAATCGTGTCGGGCAGCAGCGCCGAGCGGAAGCCCTGGGCCATCCATTTCAGCGGGAAGACCGAACCCAGCACCAGCAGCGGCTGCGGCAGGGCGCTGACCGGGGTGAAGAAGATGCCCGAGACGAAGGCCAGCACCAGGTACGGCAGTTGGGTCACCGCGCCCGCGCTGCGGGCCGAGCGGATCACGCTGCTCACCGCGATGCCGAGCAGCGAGCAGGCGGTGACGCCGAGCAGGAGCACCCAACCGAAGGTGAGCCAGCGCCCCGGGTCGGTGGGCAGCCGCAGGTCGAACAGGGCCACCCCGACGGCGAGCAGCAGCACGATCTCGGCCGCGACCACGACCATCGTCTGCACCGTCTTGCCCAGGAAGTACGCGATCGGTGGCATCGGTGCGCCACGGAGCCGCTTGAGGGTGCCGTCCTCCCGGTCGCTGGCGATACCGGCGCCGAGGTTGACGAAGGTGACGGCCGCTATCCCCGCCGCGATCATGCTGGGCACCAGGTACTGGGCGGAGGTGACGTCGCTGCCCGGGTAGACCCCGGAGATGAGCGAGCCGAGCAGTGCCAGGGTGACCACCGGCAGGGCGAACGTGAAGGCCACCGCATCCCACTCGCGGAAGAACGCCTTCAGCTCGACGACGCCGCGGTGCAGGCCGAGCGTCACCGCGGACGGGTGGTTGGTGCCGCTGGTCATCGTCATGGCCGGTGTCCGATCAGGTCGAGGTAGACGTCTTCCAGGCTGGGTCTGGTCACGGTGAGCCCGGGGATCGGGCCGCCGAACCGCCGGGTCAGCTCGGCGATCACCGTCGCCGGGTCGTCGGTCCGGCGCTCGCCGCCGGACCACCGCACCGTGACCTGGTGGCCGGCCCGCTCGGCGAGGGCTGTCGGCGGGTCGTCGGCGACCACCCGGCCGCCGGCCAGCACCACCACCCGGTCGGCGAGGGTTTCGGCCTCGTCCAGGTAGTGCGTGGTGAGCAGGATCGTGGTGCCGCCTCCGGCCAGGGCCCGGATCAGCTCCCAGAACGCCCGCCGGGCGGCCGGGTCGAAGCCGGTGGTCGGCTCGTCGAGGAACACCAGGCGCGGGTCGCCGACCAGACCGACGGCCACGTCCAGCCGGCGCCGCTGGCCGCCGGAGAGCTTGCGGACCCGGGTCCGGGTCCGGTCGGTCAGTCCGACCACCTCAATCACCTCGGCCGGGTCGCGGGGCGCGGGGTAGTAGCGGGCGAAGTGCCGGACCGTCTCGCCCACGGTCAACTCGCCGAGGTCAGCGGCCTCCTGGAGCACGATGCCGATGCCGGACCGCCAGTCCCGGGCGGCCCGACCGAACCGGCCGACCCGCGCCGGGTCCACCCCGAGCACGGTCACCTCGCCGCCGTCGCGGCTCCGGTGTCCCTCCAGGATCTCCACGGTGCTGGTCTTGCCCGCGCCATTGGGGCCGAGCAGGGCGACCACCTCGCCGTACGCGATGTCCAGGTCGATCCCGGCCAGCGCGGCGCGCCGGCCGTACCGCTTGTGCAGTCCGCGTACCCGGACCGCGGGGGATTCCGTCATGTCCTGATGCTCCGCCCGCCGAGCCCGGTCGCGGGACGACCGGTCGGTCGAGGGCGGGTGTCCACCGGTCGACGGACAGAGTGCTCGCCAGGGTCACCGCGGCCGGGGACTCGCAGCCGTCACGTCCTGGGCCGGCCCGTGCCGAACGTCAGGGTCGGCGGCCTGCGGCGCTGCCGCGCCGCGGGCGATGCGGACACTCGGCCGTCCACGACACCGTCGCAGACGACAATTTCGTAGGCGCCGGCCTGATCGTCGCCCACCTCGCCGAGCGCGGGCACCGGCGCATCGCCGACATCGAACTTCACGAGACCAATCCGGTACGGCTCACCGAGATGCCGAACGTCGTACGCGCTGACGGCTACCGCCACGCCATGGGGCAGCCGACAACCCCGCCAGGCGTGCTCAGGACGAGCGAAGCTGCTCGCGGAACCAGGCCCGGTCAGGGTTCACGACAGCCCGACCGCCGAGCACGACGGTGGGCACGGTCTCGTTGCCGTCGGCCACCGCCCGGACAGCGGCGGCACCCGCCGGGTCGCGCCAGATGTCCACCCAGTGCGCCCGCCGGGCGAGCCGGCCGAGGGAGAACCGGAGCTGAAGGCAGTAGCGACAGCCGGGGCGCCAGTACACGATCGGCCTGCCGTCCGCGGCGCTGGCCCGCTGCGCTTCGGCGGCGTCCATTGAGCGGGGAAAGGCCCGCGGCGACAGCAGCAGTGCCAGCGCCAAGAAGATCAGCAACTCGACGCCGCCGACGACGGGCAAGCCGGCGGCCAGTTGCGCCACCAGGACCAGCACGCCGCACGTCGCCATCAGGATCGTCAGGGTCCACCGCCGCAGCACGTCGAGGACCCTACCGCCAGATACCCGGATGGGCCGTCTTCGCTCGCCCATCCACGACTCAGAACGTGCCCCGTCAATCCGACCAGAGCCTGAGTCGGCGCTCAGGCCACGGCCGCGGGCGCCGCGCACGGCCGTGGGCCGCGGGAAGGGACTCACGCCCGGTCCTCGGACGTCACAGCGCCTGCTCCGGCCATGATCTCGCTGGCCAGCGAGATCATGGTGCCTGCGGCCGTGCTCGCGGGACGGTCGACCGGAGTTGGCCAGTTTCGCCGGTCGCCGCGTCAGCGACCGTCGCGCGGATGCTGCGGTGGCTCCAGAACGTCCGATGGTGGCGGTGGCTTCTTCGGGCCCAACCCGTACCGCACCGCCCAGAACGCGATGCCCGCCACGATGACGGCAACCAGAAAGACGCATGCTATGCCGCCGGTGATGCCCATAGCGGAAAATTACCGTGTTGCACGCAGTGGGGGACTCGGTTTCCAGGACCGGGGCTGACAACTCGGGCGGCCAGGGCTGAGCACTCCCCCAACCGTTTCCGCCCGACCGTCGACGCGTCGCCCCGGCGTTCACCGACCACCAGTCCGCGAAGGCTCGGGGCACGGCAGCTACCCGGCGACAGCGTGCGTCCGGGACGACGTCGAGCGGTCCCTCAAGCGGCGGACCAGGGCCGGTCTCCCGTGCGGGGAGACCGGCCCTTGGCCTGCTGCGGGCTCGAACCGCTGCCCTCTGATCGTTCTACGGCCGCTCGGAGACGACCGGCGCCTGCGGGTTTGTCAGGCGCTGAGCTTGCTGGCGATCTTGACGACCCGCTGGGCCATGTGGTCGAGGGCGTTGAGCTGGGCGTCGCCCAGCGGAGCGTCGTTGCCGCCGCCGGTGACGTGCGAGACGCCGTACGGGTTGCCGTCGCCGAACTTCAACGGGTCGGTGTAGCCGGGGGCGACGACCAGGCCGCCGAAGTGGTGGATCGTGTTGTAGAGCGCCAGGAGCGTCGACTCCTGGCCGCCGTGGGCGGTCATGGATGCGGTGAAGCCGGCGTACACCTTGTCGGCCAGCAGCCCCTGGCCCCACTGCGGGCCTAGGGTGTCGATGAACTGCTTCAGCTGGCTGGAGACGTTGCCGTAGCGGGTGGGGGTGCCGAACAGCACGGCGTCGGCCCAGACGACGTCGTCGGCGGTCGCCTTTGCCTCGCTCTTCGTGGCGTCGAAGTGCTGGCTCCAGGCGGCGTTGGAGGCGATGGCCTCCTCGGGTGCAAGCTCCGGAACCTGGCGCAGCCGCACCTCGGCGCCGGCCTTCTCGCCAGCCTCGGCGAGCCGCCTGGCCATGGCGTGGACCGTGCCGGTCGAGGAGTAGTAGATGACGGAGAGCTTGGTCATCGGAGGGGTCCTTTCCAAGGTAGTTGCCGCTGAGAAATTTGATTCGGCAACAAACTGACTGTAGCAACGCCAGCGGCGCCGTCGCCACCGGGCCCGACTGGGCGTCGCGACAGCGAACCGGGCTCGGACACGGACGCGCCCCACGGGCCTGAGCCCGCTTGGTGGCCGCTGCAGGGCCGGATTTCGTCGTGTCCGACGATGCTCACCTGGGTTGTTCGTCCCTGTTCCCAGCCAGAGCAGGCCTAAGCAACGCCTGTGGCGCGATTCGTCCCACCTGAAGAAGGCCGGGCCAGCTCGAAGCAGCCGGTCACCGCGGAGCTTTTTCGTCAGCTACTCGTACGGTGCAGCTAGTTCTGGGTCAGCGAGCGCAGGCAGATGCCCACGCTCCATCAAAGCGAGGGAAACTCAGGCGTTACCGGTGGCCGGCGACGCGCAGCGACTCGGCAGCTGTCAAGAGAGCGGCACCGAGGAGCACCGTGTCCTTCAACAGGAATTGCCCCAGCTGAGAAAGGCTGAACTTCCCCTGCCCTTCCTGCCGAGTTCCGGGTGCCGTGGCCAGGAAACTGAGCGTGGTGAGGAACATCCCCGCCGCCCCGAAGCTGCCGATCGCCGACGCTCTGGGCGCAAAGGGCTTCGCGGCGATCAGAGAGCCCACGGTGATCTCCGTGACACCGATGAGTCGGTTGAGCTTTCGTGCGCCCAGCTTCGTCCGGAACCGCGAGAACAGCGGACTCGAGGTGACCAGGGGCTCATCGTTCTCGACCTCGTACTGCTTGAATTTGAGCGCACCGATCCACAAGATGTTCGTCGCCAGTGCGGAGCGCAGGACCGAGAACCCCACGGAAGCGAGGTCATCGGCCAAGGCATATCGTGTGCCCATCGCTCGCTCCTAGTCGCTGTGTCGACGGTCGGCGTGCCGGGGACCATTACCCGCTGGGGTCCGCCACACACACCGAAGGGCTTCACCGGCGAGCATCGACGTTTCGACAGGTCATCCGCGCCGAAGTCATCCGTGATGCCCGGCGGCGGCTGCCGGGTTTAAGTGTTGAGTCCGGATCTGCCGGTCGTTGGGCGAAACAAGATAGGCCCATGAAACGCATCTTCCAGGCCAGGCCGCCGGTGCCGACCGAGGAAGCCCATCGGACCACGCCGTTCGAGGTGTTCTTCGACCTGGTGTTCGTGTTCGCATTCATCCAGGTGGCAACGTTCACGGCACAGGCGCCGACGCCACTCAGGCTGGCGCACAGCCTTGTGCTCCTGCTGCTGCTGTGGTGGCCGTTCACCAACTACGCCTGGTTGGCCAACCAGGTCCGCGCCGACGTGGGCCTGGTCCGCGCCGGAAACACCGCTGTCATGGCCGCGATGTTCGTGGCCGCCCTGGTCCTCCCCCAGGCGTGGCGGCACGACAGCCAGTCACTGGCCGCGCCCATGACCCTGGCCCTCGTCTACATCGTCATCCGGGCGGTGTATCTGGCCCTCGTCTGGCACATTTCGGCCGGTAACGCGCGGCTACGCGCTTCGCTGCGCTTGCGGCTCATCCCGGTCTCGCTGGGCTTTCCTGCTCTGCTTCTCGGCGCGGTGTTCGGCGGCGCCACGCAGACGCTGTTGTGGACCGCGGCGTTCCTCATCGACTGCGTCGGCGGCCTGTTCATCGCGGTGTCTGCCGGACGCGCTCCGTTGCCAAGCCCCGGCCATTTCGCCGAGCGGCACGGCCTGATAGTGATCATTGCTCTGGGCGAGTCGCTGATCGCGGTGGGCGTCGGCGCCGGATCGGCGGTCATTCGTTGGCCGGTCCTGATCGCTGCGCTGCTCGCCCTGACCACGGCGCTGACTCTGTGGTGGCTGTACTTCGAAAACGCCGCCGCACCCGCCGGTCAAGCCCTGGCGCGGATCCCCGTTGCGGACCGGACTCGGACCGGCAGCATCGCCTACAGCTTGACTCACTTCGTGCTCATCGCCGGGATCATCTACCTGGCCGTCGGCATCGAGGTGGTGCTCGCCCACATGACCCACCACCCGCCCCGGCGGCCCGCTGGGACCTCGCTGGACTGGACTTCGACCGCAGCTCTGCTCGGCGGCCCGGCCCTCTACCTCGTTGGTCGGGCCCTGTTTCTTCGACTCACCGTCCGGCACACCCCACCCGCCCCGATCCTCGCGGCCGGCATCATTCTCGCGCTGCTGCCGGTCGCCCGACACCTTCCCGCCCTCGCCGCCCTCGCTCTAGTCGCCATCATCCTGATCGCCCTGGTCTGCTACGAACGGATCACTTGGCAACCAACTGCCGCGGCGAAATGACCACGTATCCAGGCCTGGCGAACCCGAATACCGGCAATCTGGTCAAGTTCCCCGCTGCCGCTGAACACCTCGCTGGACGCGAGGACTTCCTCGCGTTCACTTGTTTGCTCCGTTGATTCCCCCCTTGTTGTTTCCTGGCCGCAGCCAGGTCAGCCGCGGTGGTGCGCGTGACGTACCGACGTATGTCAACGAGCGTTGACATGCGCTGTCCTCCGGCGCACCGCCCGCGACGCAGCGCCGAGCAACTCTCAGCAGCAACTTGCCACAATGAGGACCGTATGGTCCGGGTAAAGATCCGCCCTATTGATGATCCCGCGGACATAGCACCCGTCCAACCAAGCTGGCAGCGCATCCGCTCGTCCTTCACCATCACGTCAATGCGACATCACGCTGAATGGACTCCAAGGTCCCATCCTTCGTAGATTATTTAGCGCGCGCCGATGGATACACTTGACCGATGGGCGACGAGCAGGTGGCTGCGCCGACGAAGCAGCGGAGGATCAGCCAACGGGGCATCGCGACCCGAGAACGGATCCTCGAGGCGGCGAACCGGCTGATGTTCGTGCGCGGGGTGAACGCGACGACCCTTGACGACGTCCGCGAGGCAAGCCAGACGAGCAAGTCGCAGCTTTACCACCACTTCGCGGACAAGCAGGAGCTCGTGCGCGAGTTGGTCAAATATCGAGGCGCGCTTGTGCTTCAGCGTGAGCGCGCAGGGCTCGAACGACTGAGATCGTTCTCAGGGCTGGTCCGGTGGCGTAACGCGCTGGTCCAGGCCAACTCACTGAACAACGGCAAGTACGGGTGCGGCCTCGGGTCGATGGCTGTCGAGCTGTCTGATCAAGATGAGCAGGCTCGATCGATGCTGTCGGAGACGTTTGCGGCATGGGGAAAGCTGATCAGTGATGGTCTGCACCGGATGCGGGACAGCGGCGCACTGCGCCAGGACGCCGACCCGGAGAAGTTGGCCACGGGGTTGATGGCAGCCTTGCAAGGCGGCTACCTGCTGGCGAACGCCGCGCACAACGTCGAACCCATGGAAGTTGCTCTGGACATGGCGCTGGACCACATCAAATCGTTCCTCTCGGAGCCGTCCGGCGAGCCGACCCGTTAGTTGAACCCTGTTCATCGGTATCGGCCGTCGTAGCGGACTCGGCTCCGGGCATCCGTGAAGCTGACGCCCACTCGCACGCCGTCCTCGACGATCCACCGAACCGTGTACGTCGCCCGGTACGTTGGCGGCCAGAACGAAGCGAAGGTCCCGTCACCCGTAACAGACCACTCGCCAGCCGACGGTGTGCCCCTGTCGACGTAGGTCGTTCGACCCTCTGCCGTGAACGATTGAGTGGCGCCGTCTTGGAACACAAACTGTGCAGCGGTCAGGGCGGCGATCATGTCCGCCGCATCGACCGGCTGGCCATCGACAACGTCCCCACCGGAGGGAACAGGGTTCATCAAACTCTCCTGACATCGGACAAGACCTGGCCCGCGGCCATCTCGCACCGGCTGCAACATGTCGACGACCAACTCGGAACAGTCTCTAGCCGCGCCGCATGGACTGCATAGTCCCTTTATACTCGCGCTGCGGAGGTATCCGCCAGATGGGGTACGCACCCGCCACGACCGCCAGTCCCCGCTGTTGACCCCACCCACTGGCGGCCAGCGGAGGGATTTGCCGGCTGACGCCACGCCAGCCTATTCTGGACGTGGTGGTCCAGTAAATATACTCCGGACTGCGGGCGACTACGGTCCCAACGGGTGAAATCTCATTACCGGGGCACTCGCAAACGATGACGTCATGGGCGGGGTGGATCACCGGCCGAGCGGAAGCACGGGCAGCAGCGGGATCGCGGCCGCCTGGCCACATGGGGAGGGACGCATGGCATTGATCACACGCGGTTTCGGGGGCCGCAGACGCGACGACACGGACCTCCCGCCCGGCCAGTACCGCACGGACGACTTTCCGGTGCTGTCGGCGGGACCGACACCGCGCATCGGCCTCGACCGGTGGGAGCTCGCCGTCGTCACCGAGACCGGCGAGCGGAGCACGTGGTCATGGGCGGAGTTCACCGCCCTTCCTGCCGAGGAACCGACCGTGGACATCCATTGCGTGACGCACTGGTCGAAGTTCGGCACGCGCTGGCGAGGCGTCTCGGTGGACACGCTGCTGGCCGACGTCGAGACGACGGCCGAGTACGTCGTCGCCCACTCCTACGGCGGCTACACCACGAACCTGCCGCTCGAGGACCTTCTCGACGGCCAGGCCTGGGTGGCGTACGAGTTCGACGGTGAGCCGCTGGTTCCGGTGCACGGCGGGCCAGCGCGTCTCCTCGTTCCTCACCTGTACTTCTGGAAGAGCGCGAAGTGGCTGCGCGCTCTGGAACTGCGCCTCGACGACGAGCCTGGGTTCTGGGAGACGGCCGGCTATCACAACTACGGGGACCCATGGCGCGAGCAGCGATACCTGTCAGACTGACCTGGCAGCCGGCGACCGTCGCCGCCACCCGCGCGGAGACTGCGACGGCGCGGACCCTGGTCCTCGACGTCGACGGCTGGACAGGTCACGTGCCGGGCCAGCACGTCGACGTCCGGTTGACGGCTCCCGACGGCTACACGGCGTACCGCAGCTACTCGATCTCGTCCGCCCCGGGGCCCGACCGCCTCGGGGTGACCGTCCAGGCGGTGCCCGACGGTGAGGTCTCGCCGTACCTCGTCGACGTTGCAGAACCGGGTGACCAGCTCGAGATCCGTGGGCCGCTCGGCGGCTGGTTCGTACGCCGACCCGCCGATCCGCGCCCGGCGTTGCTGATCGGCGGCGGGTCCGGCGTGGCGCCGCTGATGTCGATGGTGCGCGCGGCGACGAATCCCACCAGGCTGCTCTACTCGACGCGATCCCCTTCCGATGCGCTGTTCACGGCGGATCTTGCCGCTGCACAAACCGCAGGCGATGGGCGCATCGCCGTCACACACGTCTATACCAGGGTCGCGCCTCCTGGTTGGCCGGCTCCACCCCGACGACTGGACGCGGACGCCCTCGCCCGCGTCGCCTGGCCCCGCGATGCCGACGCTGTGGCGTTCGTCTGCGGACCCACCGGCTTCGTCGAGACCGTTGCCGACCTCCTCGTCGACATCGGCCACGATCCCGCGAACATCCGCACTGAACGTTTCGGACCCACCGGAGGATGAGCATGCCGACCAACGTCGGAGCCGACGACGCACCCTGGGTGGACGGCAACGCCCTCGCCGGGCCGCTCGGCGAGATCATGGGGACCGACCTCACCGTTGCCGAGCTCACCTGCGCCGGGTGCCGGACGACCCGTCCGCTGGCCGCGATGCGCGTGTTCGACCGAGCGCCCGGCCTCGTCGCCCGGTGTCCCGGCTGCGAGGACGTCGTTATGCGCGTGGTGCGCACGGCCGGTCGTGTCCTGGTCGACCTGCGTGGGTCGCTCGTCCTCAGCCTGCCGGTGCCGACTGCCTGAGCGCTGAGAATCCGCTCAATCCTGACGCATCCGGACATGCCCACGTCTCGGACGTCGGTCACCCAACAGTCCGGGGCGGGATAGTCCTGCCGCTTCATCCGACCTGACTGGGCACTCCCAAATCGCTGACCAGACGCGAGATTCTAGGTGGGCGCCGGCGACGAGTACCGCTGTGCCCGGCAATCTCGTCGACGTCACGCTGGAGCAGCGCCAGTTGGCCGGGGCGGGGCAAGGAGTGCTGGTGGTCTCCGGCGGGCGGGGGCTGCGGACGCGTACAGGCACGTCCGCAGCCCAACCGGCGTTACGTTCCGAGGGTCAATCGCGGCCGACCATGATTCGACCCCGGGTTGACGCTGATCCACAAGGAGGGCTGCCCCCGCGTCCTTACGAACGAACGCGGATGACCGTCTTCCCGGTGATCCGCTCGGTCGAATTGAAAGCGGCGACGGCGTCGTCGAGGGTCGCGACCCTGCCGATGTTCGTCCGCAGTCGTCCGTCCCGCACCCGTCGGACGACCTCACCCAGTTGAGCGCGGTCGGGCTCGACGACGAAGTCGACCGCCAGGCCGTCGGCGGGCCGCGCCTCCGGCGGGCCGACGACGGATACCAGCGTTCCTCCGGCTCGAATCAGGCCTGTGGACCGCTTCCCGATGTCGCCGCCGATGACATCGAACACCAGCTCGACTCCGCCGACGTCTTCGAGGACATCATTCTCGAGGTCAACGAACTCCTGCGCGCCGAAGTCGAGCGCCGTCTGGCGGTCGGCAGCGCGCCCGGTGCCGATGACGTAGGCGCCGAACTCGCGTGCGAGCTGCGTCACCATCGAACCGACTGCGCCGGCCGCGCCGTGCACGAGGACGCTCTGACCCGCCCGAAGGCGGCCGTGCTCGAACAGTCCCTGCCACGCGGTCAGGCCCGAGATCGGCAGGCTCGCGCCCACCGTGAAGTCGACGTCGCCGGGAAGCGGCGCGAGGTTACGCGCCTCGACGGCCACATACTCCGCCAGGGTGCCGTCGCGGGTCCAGTCCGTGAGGCCGAACACCCGCTGCCCCACCGACAGACCCGTGGTGCCATAGCCGAGAGCGGTAACCACCCCGGCCAGCTCGTGCCCGGGGATCGACGGCGTCCGGTCACGGCCGAGGCGATCGGTCCAGGTCGAGGGCCACGCCAACTCAGTCGGGACGAATCCCGACGCATGGACCTGAACAACGACGTCGTTCAGCGCCGCGTCCGGCTCGGGCCGCTCCATTAGCGTCATCCCGGCCATTCCCGCGGCCTCGTCCGTCACTACGATCGCCTTCATCCGGCGCCTCCCTGTATCCAGTCCTCGTTTGCACGGGCACGAGGTGCACGTTTCGTTTCACCAGCATCAGCGGCGTCAGGCCTCGGTGTCTCACCACGTTGATCGGTAGCGGTTGTGGCGCGAGAGTGTCGAGGAACGAGCGCGACAGCGAAGTCGTCGGTAATGCGGCGCCGGGGTCGGGGCTCCGCCAGCGCGATCCCGGCGTTACGTTTCGAGAGTCAGTTGCGGCCGGCCACGGTGCCGCCGTCGACCTCGACGATGGCGCCGGTCATCCAGCTCGACTTCACCGACAGCAGGAATGACACCGCTTCGCGATCTCCTCCGGACGACGGGCCCCGACCTTGTCCTGGTCGCGGCCCGTGATCACGGCGGTGCCGCCCCCTGCGACGACCTGGTGGGCCGTGGCGAGACCCATGCCGCTGCCGCCGCCGACGACCACGACCTTACGGCCCCCGAAACCCTCACTCACGACAGTTGGCCCCTTCCCCACCCGATCGCGATGTGTGTTGGCCGCACCCGGCGCCCCGAGAGTGACACGACCTCCGTGAACTCGACGCCGGTAGGCACGTCGGACAGTTCGTCGCCAGCGGAGGCACCCCGTCGGCCGCCCCGAACCTAGTCGCGGTAGAACTGGTCGGTCAAGTCCACTCTTGGGATCACGCCGGTGCTACTGTGGCGGCGACATCTCCGAGGCCACACACCACAGCGACGCCGCCCAGCCGGGTACTTTCAAAGAGTCTTCCGGGACTTGGTGGTCCAAGGAAGCTAAGGGCCGCGGGAATACAGCCGGCCCGCAGGGTGTCTCTACAGGTGCGTTTCGCCTCGTTCCCCAGTTCCACGCCGAAAGGCCGGGAAGGGAGAGCTGTGCCCCAGCAGACCCACTACCACAAGAACCCGGACGCCGTTTCGCAGCTTGACCCGGAGCAGTACCGCGTGACCCAGGAGAACGGCACCGAGCGGCCGTTCGCCAACGCGTACTGGGACAACCACGAGCCCGGCATCTACGTCGACGTCGTGTCCGGCGAGCCGCTGTTCGCATCGGTCGACAAGTACGACAGCAACTCCGGCTGGCCGAGCTTCACGAAGCCGATCGCCAAGACGAACGTCGTCGAGAGCAAAGACTCCAGCCACGGGATGATCCGGACTGAGGCCCGCTCGCTGCACGGGGACAGCCACCTCGGCCACGTCTTCAACGACGGTCCCCGCGACAAGGGTGGACTGCGCTACTGCATCAACTCCGCGTCGTTGCGGTTCATCCACCTCGACGACCTCGCGAACGCGGGGTACGGCGAATACCGCACCCTGTTCACGAGTGGCAGCAACACTGACACCGACGACAAGTAAGGAGACGATGTGACCACCGAGAAGGCGATCCTCGCCGGCGGCTGCTTCTGGGGCATGGAGGAGCTCTTCCGCCACCAGCCCGGCGTCGTGTCCACGCGCGTCGGCTACAGCGGCGGCGACGTCCCGAACGCCACCTACCGCAACCACGGCACCCACGCGGAGTCCATCGAGGTCGTATACGACACCGAGAAGACCGACTTCCGCGCGCTGCTCGAGTTCTTCTTCCAGGTCCACGACCCCTCGACGAAGAACCGCCAGGGCAACGACATCGGCATCAGCTACCGCTCGGCGATCTTCTACACCAACGACGAGCAGAAGCGGGTCGCCGAGGACACCATCGCCGACGTCGACGCCTCAGGCCTGTGGCCCGGCAAGGTCGTTACCGAGGTCACCCCGGCAGGCGACTTCTGGGAAGCTGAGCCCGAGCACCAGAACTACCTGCAGACCTACCCCAACGGTTACACCTGCCACTTCCCCCGCCCCGGGTGGAAGCTCCCGAAGCGGGCGACGGCCTGACACCTCCGGCGCGCGGACCCCGGGTCCGCGCGCCGGCACGGGGCCGAGGCGTGGACGAGGAGTCAGCCGGATGGGTACAGGCAGGCTCTTGATTCCAGATGCCGGGGCATGCCCGTCACCGGGCTTGCGCACCTGAGGACGCGGTACGCGACCTACGCCAGCTATCAAGGCTGCTGGGACTCGCGGGTGCGGCCGTCCAGCTACGTGGACATCCCCACACCGGTGTTGTCGTTGTGACCTCCAGGAGGTCATCACTTGGATACCAAGATCCAGAACGTCCGACTGAACGCCACGTCAAACGAGCAACTCATGGCTCTGGCAAACGCCGGGGCCGTAGCTTTCGGCCATACCGCCACACTCCAGGTGGAACCGGCACTGGCCCAGCTTCTGCGGTTACGCGTCGCACAGATCAACAATTGCAGCTACTGCCTTCTGGTGCACCACGCCGCTGCCCGTACCGCCGACATCCCGCCATCCAAGATCGAGACCCTCACCGCGTGGTGGGAGACGCACCTGTTCACCGAGGAGGAGCGAGCCGCGCTGGCCTACGCCGAGGCGTTGACCCGAGCCGCCGACGCCACCGTCAACAACCGGTTCCAGGAGGCACACGACAGGATGACCACGCACTTCACGCAGGACGAGATCCTGGAGATCGTGGGCGTTGTGATCAACATGAACGTCTGGACGCGACTCAAGCTCGCCGAAGGTGCCATGCCCACGACCGCGCCTCCCGTGTGAGTTGATACCCGGCCCTGTCGTCGCAAGAGACGTGCAGCCGTCCGGTCTGCCTGCTGCCGACCTCGAACTCGGCCTGCCCCCCGAACTGGCAACTGTCGCGCGGATTCCGTCGCACCGTGCTGCCGGGAGCTACCGCGGCGACCCCTCGCCAAACACGCCCTGCTCGACCTTGAAAGCGCCGTATGACCGACGCACCTCCGCGGTCACCGGCACCCACGGTCAGCCTGACCTCCGAGGAGCCGGCGCACCTTGGCTACTGCGCGCGCCGCGACCGGTGCACGGTCCATCGCGCGCAGCGTAGTCGAAGTTTGATTCATCCCGTACCGCCTTTCGGCAAACAATTCCTGAAGTTCGTCCGCGCAACCTAACGTGAGTGTCATCCCTTCCACTCAGGTCGGCCGGCGCGGACAGCCAGGGGACCTGGATGCATCAAAACGGAGGCGGCATGGACAACTGGTTCATCACAGAGGCAGTGTCACGCAGTGCAGAATCCGAAACGGATCGGCGGAGGCTGGCGGCCTTGGTAGATCCAGGGGTGTGCAAAGCCGACCCGGCGGGTGGTGGCTCGCCGAGCGACGCGGCTATCCTCAACTTCGCCCTCAACCTCGAATATCTCGAAGCTGAGTTCTATCTTCGTGCGACGACGGGATCCGGGCTGCCTGACGACATGACTACCGGCGCTGGGGTGCGCGGCGAGGTGTCCGGCGGAGGATCAGTCAACTTCAGCAGCAACTTCGTGCAGAGATTCGCGAAGGAAATTGCCTCCGACGAGATGCAGCATGTGGCTTTCTTGCGATCCGCGCTCGGCAATGCGGCTGTTGCCCGTCCCGCGATTTCGCTGGACACGAGCTTCACTGCGGCGGCGACTGCCGCTGGGCTGATCAAGCAAGGCGAAAGCTTCGATCCGTACGCGAACGATCTCAACTTCCTCTTTGCGGCGTTCCTCTTCGAAGACGTCGGAGTTTCGGCCTTCAAAGGATCCGCGTCACTGTTGTCGAACAAAACGTACCTTGATGCGGCAGCCGGTCTGCTGGCCACCGAGGCATACCACGCGGGCATTGTCCGATCCGCGCTCTACAGCGCCGGACTGGCCGAAGACACAGTATTTGACTCGGTAAAAAAGATCTCCGACGCGCGTAACAGTCTTGATGGTCCGGCCGATGACGATCAGGGTGTCGGCACGGCGGCGGACCCGAATTTCATCCCCACGGATGAAAACGGGATGTGCTACGGCCGATCGGCCCAGTCCATCTTGAACATCGTGTACTTGAGCCCGACCTCGGCGGCTTCGGGTGGCTTCTACCCAGCCGGCATGAACGGCGAAATCGCGGTGAGCGCCGGAGCAGCCTGAGGGTTCACGCCGCCCGAGCTGGTCCCTTGAGGAAGTCCACGCAGAAACGCTTGTGGTGGTCGCCGCCTTGACAGCTCGGGAAGACCCCCGGCTTGCGGGACAACCGGTCGTGGTCCGACCGCCGCAGCGCCGTCGTGGAAAGATCCCCGCATGTGGGGACGACGCCTTCAGGCCCCTCTGCCCATACGCGTAGCCCGAAAGACCCTCCGTGTGCGGGGACGACGCCCGGGACCATCATGGTCGGCCGATACAGGTCCGAAAGGCCCCCGCGCATGCGGTGGTCTTCCGATGTAGCCGTTGCTGCCGCGGATGCTGGCCCCGCCCTCCCTGCAAGCGGGGTCTTCCCTACGTAAGCCCGGCCGCGGGCGTTCCACTGGCGTCGTCCCCGCACGCGTGGCAACTTCTTGTCGGACTCATCGTCAACCACCGCCCCGCCACACCTCGCGCCGAGCACGACCAGGCCGCGCATCATCCGCAACGCCAACCGCACCGCCCCGACACGCAGAACCAATAGCCGCCCAGCAGGTGCAGCTAATGCTGGTCAGCAGCCGTCAACGCCTGGACCTGCTTGGTCTCGACCGCGCCGGTCGACTGCGGCCTGTCCGTGGCATCCGGCCACGGAGCCTGCGCAGAAATCGTTTGGCGGATCACGGCGGCCGCTGCTAGTTTTCCGGAGGCCGTGCGAGAGACCGAGGAGGTGGTACCCGTGAACGTTTCGACATGGGTGCTCCCCTCTGGGGTCACGGTCGGGCGATAGGTCGTCCGGGAGCGCCGTTCACGAGCACTCCCGAAGGGCACGACCATGCGATTCACTTCTGAACGGCGCCTCGATGACAGCGTCCTCGAACGCGAATTCACCCTCGGCGAGATCCCCGGCATCCTGTGGACGCCCGCGTCCGCATCCACACCGGTCCCGCTGATCCTGCTCGGCCACCCCCCGCTCGGACTGCACAAGATGTACCCCCGCCTGGTGGCGCGGGCCCGGCACGCCGCGGCGGAGGGCTTCGCTGCGGCCACCATCGAGCTCCCCGGGAGCGGTGACCGGCCCCGTTGGGCCGCCGCCGAGCAGGCCCGCGCCGACCTGCGCCGGGCAATGGAGGCCGGCGAGCCGGTCACCGCCGAGATCATCGACGCCCTCATCCTCCCGCTCGTCGACAAGGCGGTCCCGGAAGCGCAGGCCGCCCTGGACGCCCTCCTGTCGCTGCCCGAGATCGGCGGCCCGGTCGGGTACTCGGGGGGAGTGATCTCCGTCGGCATCCGGCTCGCGGTGGTCGAGCCGCGCATTGTGGCCGCCGGCTTCTTCGCCGGGAGTTTCGTGCCTCGCATCATGTTCGAGGAGGCCCGACAGGTCACCATCCCGCTGCATGTCCTGCTGCAGTGGGATGACGAAGGAAACGACCGGCAGGCGGCGCTGGACCTGTTCGACGCCTTCGGCTCCAAGGAGAAATCGCTGCACGCCAATATGGGCGGACACGCCGGTGTCCCGCAGTTCGCAGGGGAGGACGCGGCCGGGTTCTTCGCCCGGCATCTGCGCTAGCCGCAGGCCGGGTCCCCGCCGCAAGGCCAGCAGCAGGCGGTAGGCGGCGTCGGCCAGCACGCCGCTCATCGAGGGCAGGCCCCGGCCCTCCTCGATGGCGGTGGCCAGTAGATGCACAACCGCCCCGATCGCGGCGGTACCGGCCATCGGCGGTACCGGCCGGTCGGGGCGGAGGTGTGCTCGCGGGCCAATGGGGCTCGGCGTCGCAGTGCGAATCGGGCCGCTTGGAGACGGCGGGATACCCGGGTCTGGGGCGGGAACGGGTTCGGCCAGCGCGGGCGATGCAGGACCTGCCGGCCGGTACCGCCTACGCCGTGTTCACCGGCATCGGCGCGATCTCGCTCGGAATCGTCGCGCACAGGGACCCGATCAGCATTCGGCCGCTTCACCGCGCTGGCAATGATCACCGGCGGCATCATGCTCGCCTGGATCACCAGTTCCGACCGATCACTCGGCGAGTCCACACTTCGGGTCGACCGTCGACAACACGATCAGCATCGAGGATCATGCATATCGTGTCTACCCGAGCCGCCGACGGCCCGCCGGTCGCCGCGAGCGACGACCACAGCCCGGCCCCCACCCCGACCCGTGACCGCTGGGCCCGGTGGCGCTGGCTACGCCACGAATGGACCGGCGTCATGGTCGGTGGCGTGCTGCTCGCGGTGGCGCTGACCTGGCCCACGATGCGGCACCCGGCCAGCACGGTGCCCGGCGACCTCGGCGACCCGACGTTGCAGGCGTGGCAGATCGCCTGGTCGGGCCACGCGCTGGTGAGCCAGCCCCTCGACCTCTGGCACTCGAACACCTTCTACCCGGAGAGGTACACGTTCGCCTACAGCGACACCCTCCTCGGATACGCCCCGATGGGCGCGCTCGGCTCGGGCTTCGAGGCCGCACTGGTCCACTACAACATCATGTACGTGCTGGCACACGCGTTGGCGTTCGTCGGGGCGTACGCGTTGGTTCGCCAGCTCGGGGCGGGCCGGTGGGGCGGCGCGGTCGCCGGGCTCGCGTGGGCGTTCGCGCCGTGGCGGTTGGCGCACGCGGGTCACCTGAACATCCTGTCCAGTGGTGGGATCGCGTTGTCCCTGGCGATGCTGGCGCGCGGGCACGGCTGGTCGTTGCGGCACGGGTACCGGCCGGAGCGACGCCGACCCGGGTGGGCGTTGGCCGGGTGGGTCGTCGCCGCCTGGCAGGTCAGCCTGGGCTTCGGCATCGGGCTGCCACTGGTCTACTTCCTGCTCGCCGCGGTGCTGGTGGCCGCCGGCTGCTACGGCTGGTCGTGGTGGCGGCGGCGGACGAGAGTCCCGTTCGGCCGCCGGTTACTGCTGGCCGATCTGGCCGGGGGGCTCGTCTTCGGCGCGGTGACGCTGCTCCTGGGGCTGCTCTACCTGCGCGTCGTCGACCTCAATCCGCAGGCCGTGCGGTCCCTGGACTGGACGGAGATGTTCTCGCCGCCGCCGATCGGCTTCATCACCGCCCCGGCGGACTCCTGGTTGTGGGGTGAGCGGCACGCGGCGGCCCGGGCACAGCTGTCCTGGCCCCCGGAGATGGCGTTGCTGCCCGGGATGGCCCTGATCGGGATGGCCATGGCGGGGCTGTTCGTCTCGGTGTATCCGGTCCGGCACCGGGTCGCGTTGGCGCTGGGCATCCTCGGGACGGTGCTGCTGGGCCTCGGCGTCACGCTGGGCGGCGATGGTGACCCCGGCTACCTCACGCTGTCGCGGCACCTGCCCGGCTGGGACGCGCTGCGGACGCCGGGCCGGATGATGCACTGGACCAGCCTGCTGCTGGCGGTGCTGGCGGCCGGGCTGGTGACGGCGATCGCCGAGTCGGGGCAACGCTCCCCCACCCGGAGGCGCACGCGGCTGCTGACGCCGGCGCTTCTCCTGATACCGCTGGTCCTGGTCGGGCTGGAGGGGGTCAACCGGACGCCGCACCTGGTGGTGCCGCGGCCACCGGCCGCGATGCGGGTGGCGCAGGAGCCCGTCCTGCTGCTGCCGATCGGCGGCACGAACGACCTGCACTACATGCTGTGGACGACCGACGGGTTCCCCCGGGTGGCGAACGGGCTCGCCGGCTTCGAGCCCGCCACCCTGGCGCAGACCCGGACGACGGCGGCCACCTTCCCCGATCCCGGCAGCGTCGCCTACCTGCGCGGAATCGGCGTCCGGTCGGTCGTGGTCCTGCCCGACCGGGCCGTGGGGACGCCGTGGGAGGGCATCGCGGCCCGGCCGGTCGACGGACTGGGCATCACGCGGGAGGAGCTCGACGGTGCGCTGGTCTACGACCTCGGGTGACGGCTCTCCCGATACGGGCCGGGCGGGGTGACGACGTGCGGCTGTCGGTAGTGGTCCCCTGCTTCAACGAGGAAGCGTCGGTGGAAGGGCTGCACCGGGCGGTGACCGCCGCGCTGGCCGAGCTGTCCGACGTCGATGTCGAGGTGGTCTACGTCGACGACGGGAGCGCGGACGGCACCCTCGTGGCGCTTCGCCGGCTGGCCGCCGGCGACCCGTCGGTGCGGTACACGTCGCTGAGCCGGAACTTCGGCAAGGAGGCGGCGATGCTGGCCGGCCTGGAGCGCGCCACCGGGGACGCCGTGGTCATCATGGACGCCGACCTGCAGCACCCGCCGCGGCTGCTGCCCGACATGGTGGCGTTGTACCGCCAGGGTTTCGACCAGGTGATCGCCCGCCGAGACCGGCATGGTGACCGGTTCCTGCGGATGCTCGCCTCGCGATCCTTCTACCGGGTGGTCAACTGGTGGATCGACGTACGGCTGCTGGACGGCGCGGGTGACTTCCGGCTGCTGTCCCGGCTCGCGGTGGACGCCGTGCTCGCCATGCCCGAGTACAACCGGTTCTCCAAGGGACTGTTCTCCTGGATCGGGTTCCGGACGGTCGTGGTCGCGCACCGCAACGAGACACGTCGGGCCGGTCGAAGCCGGTGGACGTTCGGCAAGCTCTTCAACTACGCCTTCGACGGTCTCCTGTCGTTCAACAACCGGCCGCTGCGACTGGCCATCTACGGCGGCCTGTTCCTCACCCTGATCGCGCTGGGATACATGATCTGGGTGGTCGCCGACGCCGTCGAGAAGGGCATCGACGTGCCCGGCTACACCACCATCATCGTCAGCGTGATCGGTCTCGGCGGGATCCAGATGATGATCCTCGGCGTCGTCGGGGAGTACATCGGCCGGATCTACTACGAGACCAAACGCCGCCCGCACTACCTGGTCCAGGAGACGGAGGACCTGCTGACGGAGAGCGGGCAGGCCCCGCGCGTGCCGGCCCGGCCGGTGGACCCCGTCCGGCAGCGGATGCCCGCCCGCGAGGAGCCCTCCCGGCACGACCGCCTGCGTCGCGCCGCCGACCGGTCCGTGCGCGGCGACGCGCCGTAGCCGCCGGGCCGGCCCGAGCCGTCGTCAGTCCTACGCTCGGTGCGGTGGCCACTGGAAGCCGAGCTGTTCCGCGGCTTCCCGGCTACCGCCGGCCAGCCGGTCCTGCCTGCGCGGGTCGCGGTCACAGAGTTCTCTGACGATGTCGTCGGCGACGGTCGCCGGCTCGCCCGCGGGAACGTCGAGAACGGCCACGAACTGGAGCCACGGTTCGGCGCCGCCGGTCTGACGCCGCCGGAAGAGGTACGACACGTGGATGCGTCCGCGGTCATTCGGACGGGCTTCCATCCAGCCGGGGTGGCAGTCCCATCTGCCCAGCAGTTCGGGTTCGTCGCTCAGTCGCCCACGCACGAGGCGGGCCACGGTCCGCTCGTGCCACTCCCAGGTGCGGTCGGATTCGGCGCGGGCGATCTCGGCGTCGTACTGAGCCGCGTCGAACGTGAACACCGGCACGGTGAGGTCACAGTCGTCCGGGTTGCGCCAGTCGCGCCACACGACTTCGTCGCCGCGTCGCTGGATGGTGACGTAGAGAGCGCCGCAGCAGCCCTCGGTGCACCCCGCTTCGGCCAACCGCACCTCGTGTGGCTCGACGTCGGCGTGGAGCCGATGGGCGGGACCGAGAAGGTACTCGGGCGGCTCGGCCGGTCCGAGGGTGAAGGTCTCGACGACGATGGGCCGATCGTCGATGAATATTCTCGTCTCCACGGCACCTGCATACTCCGGGTCAGCTACTGCGACCCGGATCGACATTCGGCTGGTGGCACCGCCCATGGCGAGTCCTATCGGTTGCGGCGGCCGGTTCGTCGTTCGAGCCCAGACAGCCCAGTGCGCTCGGTGACAGGCCTTGGGATCGGCAGATCGTTGAGCAGTTTCCAGGACGTCAGCCCAGGCCGGCTGAGCGAGGAGCTGATCGAGCCCCGATCTCACCCGGTCCAAGTCCTGGCGCTGCCAGCTGAGGGTCGCCGCCTGGCCGATGGCGAGGTCCGACAGCAGTCCAACGATCAACGCGTACCGGTCGAGCGTCGCGGTCATGACCGGGGCTGCGTACGCGAAGCGAGTGATCGCGGTGCGCGCGTCGCGGTACGCGCGGAGCTCGGCGTTCCCTGCGGCCCGCTGGGTCATCGCCAGGAGCACCCGCCCAACCTGCTCGACAACATCCTCGTTGACGTCGTCAGCCGCCACCCGGTCGGCGATATTGACGGTCTCGGCGATCAGGCGAGCGGCTGTCACCGACCGGCCGTCGAGTCTGATGCCGTGCTCGAGCAGCCAGTCGAACGTCGCCGGCTCCGCGAGGGCGCACAGAGCTGCGACCGCCTGTGCGTGCCGCCACCGGTCCGAGCGCTCGGCCAGCCAGACCAGATCACCTGCGGCGCCGGGAACATCGCGCAGAACCCGGATGGCCAGCTCACCAAAAGGACTGCTCAGCAGCCCAAGGAGGCGAACCGGGCCGGCATCGTGAGGCTCGGCGACGCCAGTCAGCAGCGCCAGTCCGACACTCACCGTGCCACGCTGTCGACCACCGTAGGCGAGTTCCCGGCCCACCTGTCGCCGCCATCGCGGATCGACGTCGGCGACCGCCTCCAGAAGTGGGACAACCACGCGGTGATCGACGCGCATTGACGCCAACGCCTCAGTCAAGCGTTTCCCAGCAGCGGCGGGTGAAGGTACAGCCTGGTGAACCGACGTCACCAGGTCGACGAGAAGCCGCTTACGGTCGCGGTACGACGCGCCGATCGATGAGGCGCTTGCGACGTGGTCGGGGTCCGGGTACGGCCGGCCGCCACTGGGGAGCGGGCCGTCGGGATGGGCGGCGTGCGCGGCGGTGGCGTGATTGAGAATCGTCGGCAGATCGAGCGCCTCGCGCTCGTCGACGTCGCTCACCAGGTCGGGCGGAACTCGATTCTGATCGTCATGTCGCACACCCTGTCACGGGCGCCAGATCCTCGGCAAGCCGAGGTCTTGCGGCAGACCGACGGACTGAACGAATCGACGGCATGGAGCACGCGCCGAATAGACGACGGTCGGGGCAGGACGGTGGCGCCGGTCCGTCGACCGGCGCCACCGCTGCTCTGCTCCAGGGTCAGCGCCGCCAGGCCGGGCGCTCGGCGTTGGTGACCGCCCGCAGCACCCACTCGACCGGCCCGTACCGGTGGCCGCGCAGCCAGTACGCGCTCACCGCCAGTTGGGCGGCGAAAATGCCGGCCGCGATGGCCAGTACGCCCAGCGGGGCGATCCGACCGACCAGGCCGAATCCGACACCGGTGAAGAGCAGCACACAGACCAGGGACTGGCCAAGGTAGTTGGTCAGCGCCATCCGCCCGCCCGGGGCGAGCGCCGCGGCCACCCGCCGCCCGACTCCGGTGTGAAAGAGCTGGAGCATGCTGGCCGCGTATGCGGCGGCCAGGGCGGGGCCGGTGGCGGTGGTGAGGGCGAGCCCTTCGACGGTGGCGATACCGCCCAGCCCGACAACTGTCATCGCACCAGCCAGGCCGATCGGGTAGCCGATCAACTGGAGCAGCCGCAGGCCGCGGCGGTATGACGATACGTCGGCGAGGATCCGGTGGCGTCCGGCGGCCAGCCCGAGCAGGAACATGGCGAAGGCGACCGGTGCTTGGAGGACGATCGTCCCGGCCACCATCGTCGGCAGGGTGCGCAGGTGCTCGGCGATCACCGATGAGGGACCGCCCGCCAGCGCCTCGGTGGTCTGCTGTCCGGCGGTCAGGGCCGCCGCCTGGTCGACCGAGGAGACGCTGGCCAGCGCCAGAGAGGCGAAGAACAGCACCACCAGCCCGATCAGGACGCCGGCCAGGATGAGCGCGGTGCGCGGTCGGATCCGCTGTACGGCGAGCAGCACCAGCCCGAGCACCGCGTACGTGCTGAGGATGTCGCCCTGGAAGAGCAGCAGTGCGTGGATGCCGCCGAGGACGAAGAGCCCGGCGAGCCGGCGCAGGAAGCGGGGGTGGAACGCGGCGCCGTGCCGGTTGGCCGAGTCGAGTTGCAGGGTGAAGCTGTAGCCGAACAGGAACGAGAACAGCAGGTAGAACTTCATCTCGAAGAGCAACGCCACCGCGGTGTGCACGCCGTGGTCCAGGCCGCTGTCGTAGGCCGGATCGAGTACCCGGTGGAACGCGAACCCCGAGGCGAAGTACCACACGTTCACCACGAGGATGCCGAGCAGCGCGAAGCCGCGCAGCGCGTCGACGTCCAGGATTCGCCGCACGTCACGCCCCGGACCGGAGCGCTCGCGCTCGCCGGGCCGGGGCTGTCGGTCCGTTTCCCGCTGATCGTTGCTCGCTGCGGCGTTTCGCATCTTCGTCATCGCTCTACCTCCAGTGCCCGTGCTCCCTGTGGTTCCGAAGTGGACCGACCGTAACAACCACTTGCACGCTTGTGCAATACGTTTGTGCAACACGCTTGTCTGAGACACCCGTGCAACAAGCTGATAGACTGCTCGCATGGGCAACAGGGAAGACCTGCTCGACGGGGCCAAGCGGTGTCTGCTGGAGAAGGGTTACGCAAGGACCACCGCCCGCGACATCGCGGCGGCGGCTGGCGTGAGCACCGCAGCGATCGGATACCACTACGGGTCGCGCGAGGCGTTGCTGAACACGGCGATGTTCCAGGCCCTGGAGGAGTGGGGCACCCAGGTGGGCCAACTCATCGCTGAGCGGGTGGCGACGGTGACCGACCCCGCGGAACGGTATGAACGCGAGTGGGAGGGCGTGATCACGTCCTTCGTGACCCACCGACCATTGTGGATCGCCACCATCGAGGCGTTCCTGCAGTCGGAGCACAACCCCCAGCTACGCGAGCAGCTTGCCGCCGGTCAGCGGGAGGGCCTGCGCAGCCTTACGGCCGGGCTGACCGGCCGAGCGGTCGATGAGGTGTCCGAGCACGACGTTCGCACCGTCGGGGCGGTACAGACCGCTCTGATCTCCGGGTTGATGTTCCAGTGGGTCAGCGACCCCGACCACGCCCCGGCGAGCGCCGAGGTGATCGCAGGACTCCGCGCGCTCGCCCAGCTCGCCACCCGCCGCCGAGATCCGGCGGGTTCGACCTCATCGGGCTGAGCCGCACCCGGCCGCTCTGACTCATCCTTTGACGGTGGGCCGACCTCAACACATCTGAAAGGTCTCACGGGCGACGACGGCGCGCGGATCGCCGCGCCCTCCCGGCCAGTGGCATCGTCACTCGCCGGGGCGGCCACTCGTCAGCCAATCAGCGAGCTGCCGACCGGTCTCCTCTCCGAGCGCAGCCGCCGCTCGCGCCGCCAGCGTGACCAGTTCGGCGTGTTCCGTCGCGGTGACCTGCAACTCCGGCCGAGGAGCAGATCGCCAGGCGGTGAACGCAGCATCGCGGGTGATCCGGGTGGCATCGGCCTTGCCCCGCTCGGCCAGGCGTGGGTCCACGTCGGCGGCCAGGATCAGGGCCGCCCGCAGCTCGATGCCGACGCCATGGCCACGCAGGAGCTTGTAGCCGGCCCGACGCAACTCCGCACGGCCATCCCGGAGCAGGTCCCACGGCAGGGCCGGTGGCAGAGCGCCGGCGACCGGGCGCAGCGCCAGGGTCACCTCCCGCACCACCGCCGGCGACGGGTCTCGTACCAACGCCACCAGCTCCCCCGCCACGACTGCGTCCAGCAGCCGCAGACCCCGTACCGCCTGGGCACGGACCCTCGGCCGCTCGTGGTTGAGCAGCCGAAGCAGCAACGGGACGTCCGCCACGGAGCCGGTCTCGGCGAGTCCGGCGATCGCCCCGACAGCGGGCTCGTCGGCGTCGACGCCTCT
Source organism: Micromonospora sp. CV4 (assembly GCF_003667455.1). Taxonomy (NCBI): domain Bacteria; kingdom Bacillati; phylum Actinomycetota; class Actinomycetes; order Micromonosporales; family Micromonosporaceae; genus Micromonospora; species Micromonospora sp. CV4. The sequence goes on from NZ_RCVI01000278.1 coordinate 98,559, forward strand.
CCGGTAGTGCTCCCGCGCGTCCGTACCGACTCGGCGGGCCGCGTCTCGGGCCACGGCCCGCACCAACGGCGCGCCGTCATCCAGGTACCGGACGACGTCGGCGTCCTGGCCGACCCGCACCAGCCCGGTCAACGCCACCACCCGCACCTCGGCCCGAGCCGACCGCGCCAGCCGGCGCAGGACATCGTGGCGGCGGGTCCAGACCGCGTCACGGCACGCCGCCTCCGCCGCCCGTGCCCGCACTCGCACATCCGGATCCGACTCGGCGAGGGTCACGAGTTCCGGCACACGCAGCCGACCCTGCGCCAGCACGACGTCGAAGACGAACCGCCGCTCCCGACGATCACCCGAGCCGAGCAGGCCGCGCCACGACTGCTCCGTCGCAGCCAACAGCGCCGCTCGTACCTGGGTGACCGCGAAGCCAGCGCGCAGACGCGCCTCAAGGCGCAGCGCCATCGGCAGAACGGCGGGCAGGTAGAGAGCAGCGCCGTCGGCGAGCGACACCGCGAGCCCGGCCCGCGCCCGATCCCGCACCGGCCCGACCCAATCAGCGGTACGCACCACCAGGAACGGCATCACCTCCGCGTACGGGCGGGCAACCATCGCCGCGATCGCACGCTCCCGGATCCGCCCGTCGCCGTGCATGCTCGCGAGCGCCGTCGCCACCGGCCCCGACGACGCACCCGTGAACCGTCCCGCGACCCGCCGCCACGCGGGCTCCCGGTACTGGTCGTACCAGGGTGCCGACCGCGCGTGCCCGTCGAGCCGAACCACCAACCGCGGTACGCCGGCCACCAGCCCCAATGCCGACCGCGCCAGCACCTCATCGCCTACGGCATCGACCTTGAGCAGCGCGTCGACCAAACGGTCAACCGCGTCCCATTGGCCTGCCCGGGCGTTCTTGACAGCAACTCGCACCGCCCCAAGCAGCCGGTCCTGCCCGACCATCGAGGGCGGGAGGACCTGACCGTCGCGTCTGCCCCAGTTCACCCCGACATCCTGCCCTGCCAGCCAACCCCATCGAACTGCATTTCCGGGCCAGCCAGTCCCACCCAGCCGTGGACCTGCCAACCTCGAACCACGTGCCGACGACGGCACCGGCAACCTCGTCCTGCGCCCAACCCACTGCCGCTTTGTCGCCTACCGAGATCACGACGCGCTTACCGACACATCTGCGCGCGCATTCGCGGACTGCCCAGGGCAGAGTGTCGGCGGACGATGCGAGACGCCATGTGCCCGTGCGCTTCACCGACGCCGATGCCCGGCGCCAGCTGACCGCGCTGGGCTTCCGCGCTGTCGCGGAGTAGCCGGGTAGCACGAAGGCGTGGGCCGCCATCTGCACCACCTGCCGGGCTGGAGCAGAACGATCCAACACAAATCCAACATCTGTCAGGCACGCTCTTGTCCCTGATCGGCGCCGCCGGTCACCCCACACGAACAGGAGCGTCACATGCGCACGAGTCCCCGAGCCCCTCGAATCACCGCACGGCAACGGGTGGCGGCTGGCGTCGCGGCCGCGGTGCTGGGCCTGTCGACGTCGCTGGTCACCGCGACCGCGGCGCAGGCAGCCCCAGACAACTGCCAGAACGGCCAGATCGTCGGGCTCTACGCCAACTGGCCGAACAGCGCCATGTCCTGGTTGTCCGTGTGCGCCGGCACCTTCACCGTCAACAAGAGCGGCGACCTCTTCGAGTCGAACAACTGGTCCGGCTGGTTCCAGGTCGGAAGCCGGAAGACACTGTTCTGCGACAACCAGTCGCTGTGGGTCACCGGCACGCCCGGCCAGAACGCCGTGGTCAGCAAGGTCTACGTCAGCGTGACGCGCATGCCCGGTTGCTGAGGTCGCCACGAGGGACCGCGGTGGGGTGAGCCCGAGGAGGACCCCCACCGCGATGGCTCACGCAGGCGGCGTCTACAAGCCGGGCAGATCTCGAGAAGATGCTGAACGGCATCGCCGCGATCGCCCGGGCGCGGACTCGTTCGCCCAGAGGACGTGTCGACGTGACCGCTGACCACGACCGCCTTGCACGCTCAGCTCTGCCGTCAAGCAAGCTCCAGGCGTCGAGGCTCATGCTCAATCATCCTCGCACGGTCAGTTTGGACGGTGCCTGGCCGACTACAGTCGCCGATCAGCTCGACGAGGTGAGCAGGCGTGAGACTGGTCGCGAAGGACGGAGCGGCGCGGTCCGAGGCCGTGCCGCTACCCCTGCTGACCCGCGTTGACCGATAGATCCGGCACGGGTCGGCATGCTGGCAGTTCGTCCGAGTCCCTTCATCGACTGATGCCTCTACCCTCCAGATATGGCCGGGATTCGCCTCGCGTGGCTCGCTCTGCCTCTGCTGGTCGTCCTTGTGTTGGTCGTCGTCGTGGCACTACGGCGTCGGCGCAGGGCGTCGTCCCTGGCGGACAACATGAAAATGGAACTGGTTACCGCGCGGAAGGCGATCCGCCAGAGCGCCCGCGAGAGCCGTCGGCGTCGCCGTGGCAGTCTTCGTGGTAAGGGCGGTGATGGTGATGAGGGTCAGGCTCTCAGCGCTGGCGTGACGAGTGAATCCGGCGGCACGCCATAGTCTGCTTGCTCGTCTGTGCGCCTGCTGCGGGTGCGACCAGCCACCCAACCAGCGGAAACCCGCCTTTCGTGCCCGCTCACAGGGCACCTGCGCCTGCCATGGCTGCTCACCGGGGAACAGCCATCCGCTCGGGGTCGTAGCACTTCCGTTCCCAGGAGCTGTGCTGAACTGCGCACGCTGCGGGTCGGCCTGACGTAGCCGTTCTGCCCTAGGGTCGGGGCCATGAACGCAGATGTCGATGTGCGGGCTTGGCTACGCGACCGTGGAGCCGAGAACATCGACCATCCCGGCGGCACCCTGTACGCCCATCTGTGTCGTGTGCAGCAGCGCCTTGCCGAGCTGGGCCAGGAACCGGATGTGCAATCAGCGGGTCTGGCGCACGCGGTCTACGGCACCGATGGTTTCGACGTGGCGTTGCTGGATTGGACCGACCGGGGCCGGCTGCGTGACCTCATCGGGGCCGACGCGGAGGCCTTGGTGTACCTGTATGGCGCGTGCGACCGGAAGCGTTCGTGGCGGCAGCTCGCAACCAGCGGGCAGGTCCACGACCGCTTCACCGGGCAGACACGGAGGGTCCGCTCCGACCAGCTGACCCCGTTGGTCGATCTGAGCATCGTCAACGAGTTGGACGTCATCGCTCAGATGCCGTCGCTGCTCGATATGCACCAGGCTTATTTCCGCGAACTGTTTGCCGCTTGGGCGCCCGTCACGTCTTCGGCCGTCCGCAGCGAGGCGGGACGCGTCCTCGGGCGGTAGCTGCTACTGCTTCAGCTGCCCGCGTTGCCGCTCGACAGCTGAGCTGACTCGTCCTACCACGTCCGATTGGGCCACCCGGACAAGATCGTTCAACCGCCAGGCCAGCACTACGAATGACGGACCAGCTAGATAAGCAGTTAAGACACGCGAGGCATCCCCGACGGTTACGGTCAGCAAAGAAGGGCCCCCGCATCACTCAGTGGAGCCCGGAGCGAAGCCAGCTCCTTCCACAGCGGCTGGGCTGAGGTGACACCCGTCGATGAGGGAGAGAAGATGACCACCGCCGCTTCCCGTACCGGCACACCGACGGTCGTTCTCGTGCACGGCGCCTTCGCCGACAGCTCCAGTTGGAGCGGGGTCGTGGCCCGCCTTTTAGCCGCAGGAATCCCGGTGAAGGCGGTGTCCAATCCGCTGCGTGGGATCACGGAGGACGCCGCATACGTCGCGAGCCAACTACAGCAGACCGAGGGGCCTGTACTCGCCGTCGGCCACTCCTACGGCGGGGCCGTCATCACCAATGCCGCCTCGCGCGCTGACAACGTCGTCGGTCTTGTCTACGTCGCCGCCTTCGCGCCCGACGAGGGCGAGAGCCTGATGGATGTCGAAGGCAACTCAAAGGACAGCGTCTTGACCGCGGTGCTGCTGCCGGTGCAGTACCCGACCACGTCGGGCACCGAGACTGAGTTCTACATCGACCCGGCGAAGTTTCACGACGCGTTCGCCGCCGATGTCGCCGAAAAGGACGCCGCGGTCATGGCGGCAACCCAGCGCTCTGCCTCCTCGCTGGCATTCTCCACACCCACGTCGGACCCCGCCTGGAAGAAGCTGCCCTCCTGGGCCATCGTCGCCACCGGGGACAAGGCCGCTGGCAGCGATGTCCTGCTCCAGATGGCCCAACGCGCCGGCGCCACGATCACCGAGATCGACGCCTCCCACGTCGTCATGGTCACCCAAGCCCAAGCAGTCACCGACGTCATCATGCAGGCCCTCGACGGCCTCTCCCGCTGAATGGAACGCGCCCGACGACGGGCAGTGAAGCAGCGTTCCACGACGTTGCGCTTCTTGTAGATCACCTTGTCGAAGGCCGGTGGCCCAGGCAGCCACGGAACCGGAGGCAAATGCACTACGGGTGCAAATCCCACTCGGCGGGAGCAGCTGTGGGACCTGGCGAGACGGCGCAGGTGCGCGAGCCCGGGGTGGACGAACAGCATCGACACGGTCCGGGATTCGGTTCAAACTCCACGCCGCTGATGGTTGATTGATTGACGCTCACTCATGTAGCTTCTCGTGTCATGCCGAGCAGTACGGGGGCTGGGCAATGAGCGAGCTTCTCGTGCCTTCTCCATTTCGGCGCGATTTCGCAGCGTTGACGACGCCCGGTGCCCGATGAACGCCGGCGGCCAGCGCACCGACACCCGGGGCACGCCCGTTCGGGTGACCGATCTGGTTAAGCGGTTCCGCTCGGGTGACGAAACGATCGTCGGCGTGGACCGGATCACCCTCGACGTGCCGGCGGGCGCCACCGTCGCGGTGACCGGCCCGAGTGGTTCGGGCAAGTCCACCCTGCTGCACCTGATCGGCGCGATCGAACGCGCCGACGAGGGCCGCATCGAGGTCGACGACGTGGAGGTGACCCGCCTGTCGGGCAGGCGGCTCGCCAAGTACCGCAACGGCATCGGTTTCGTCTTCCAGCGCTTCCACCTGCTGCCCGCGCTCTCCGCGCTGGACAACGTTCTCGCCCCCCTGGTGCCGACCCGGCCCGGCTTCGACGAGGTGGAAAGGGCGCGGAACCTGCTGGCCGAGGTGGGGCTGGCCGGCCGGGAACGCGCCATGCCCGGGCAGCTCTCCGGCGGCCAGCAGCAGCGCGTCGCCATCGCGCGGGCCCTGGTCGGTCGGCCCCGGCTGCTGCTGGCCGACGAACCGACCGGCAACCTGGACTCCGCCACGGGCGCCGGAATCATCGACCTGCTCTGGCGGCTCCGTGACGAGCACGGCATGACCCTGCTCATGGCGACCCACGAGGCGTCGCTGGCGGACCGCTGTGACCGGACCGTCGGGGTTCACGACGGACGGATTGTCTAACGTCGACGCACTGGCGCGCAAACGGGGGTGAGGCCATCAGGAACCGGCAGCGTCACGAATTCGTACGGCACTCACGACAGGTCGATCAAAGGGAGTGGAAACGGTACGAATGCTCGAAGCGGCAGCGGACCGGATGCTCAGCATGTCCGTTCCGAAGCTGACGGCACAGCCAGAGCGGAGAAGCCCCCACCCATGTTGCGGATGGTCTGGTCACAACTGCGGCACACGCCCGGCCGGAGCCTGGCGGTGTTCGCCGCCGTGTTGGTCGCGACCACCGGGTTCACCGTGCTCACCGGCGTCGCCTCCACCTCCCGGCTGGTCGCCCGCGGTTCCATCGACGGCCAGTTCCGGCCGTCGTACGACATTCTGGTCCACCCGTCAGTGCCCGACGCGGGCCTGCTGCCCCAGCACCGGCCCACGGCGGCCTACGGCGGCGTCACCATGGACCAGTGGCGGCGGATCGAACGCATCCCCGGCGTCGAGGTGGCCGCTCCGCTGGCCATCCTGGGCCTCGCCGACATCCGACCGGACCTGCGGGTTGACGTGACCGACCAGATCGACCGGACGGCCGACCGGCAGATCATCGAGATCGCCCCCCGCATCAGCGCGGACCGTGGGCTGAGCACCCTCGCCGCCGCCCCCACCTACGTGTACGTGTCCCGCCGCCCCCTGCTGCCACTGTCCCGGATCAACGGCGAACAGCGCCTGTTCGTCTACACCGACAACACCCGCGTCGACCAGGCCACCTCCGCCGCCGAGTGCCCGGGCACCGGAGGGGGTGGGGTCCTGGAGGTGCAGCCCGACGGGCGGCGCCTGCAGGTGTGCTCGACCGCCGTCGGCAGCTTCCTACCGGGCTCCCGCCGGACAAGGGTCAGCGTGCTGGAGTCCTACCAGCTGCTCCCCGACGGCACCTTCCGGTTGGCGTCGGTGGACACGTCGGGCCGCCCCGTCTCCGCCATACCCACCACCGTCCGGCTGGAGATTCGGCTACCCGCGGTGGTGCCGATGCTGGTGGCGGGCATCGACCCGGCGGCCGAGGCACGCCTGTCCGGCCTGGATCGGGCCGTACGCCAGGGCCGCTACCTGACCGGCTCCGACACGACCGGGCCCGCCACCCGCACCACGTCGATGTCCCCGTTCGCACCGACCGGCCCCACCGGCCCGACCCTGCCGGTACTGGCCGCCACGGACCTCGCGGTGGACGAGCAGATGGACCTCGCCGTGTCCCGGCTCGCGGGTCAGACCGCCACCCGGGTACCCGGCGCCACGACGGAAGCGCTGTGGCCGCTGCTGCGCGACTCGGCGAAGGCACCGCCCCGGACAGCCGCACACGACCTGGGGCAGCTCTACCGTGCCCGACTCGACACGGCGCTGGCCGAAAACATCCCGCTGTCCGGCGTCCAGACCCTGCTGCGGCCCGCACCGCCGGCCTACACACCACAAGCCGACGGCATCGGCCGGATACTGCCCAGGACCGGTGAGCCGGGCTCCACCGACCAGGCCGTCGACGACGTCTGGCGGGACGCCTGGCTCAGCACCGGCGGGGTCGGCACCGGCGAGCCGATCAACCTGAACGCGCAGGACGAGGAGTGGTCGGTCACCGCCGTGGGCAGCTTCGCACCCGACGCCCTGCCCGTCGCCGGCGGCCCCGCGCAGCAGGCCCTCGACCTGTACCGCCAGGCCCCACCGGTGGGCGCCGACCCCCGTACCCGGCGACTGCTCGCCGACCGTCCACTACTGCCCGGCGACGACCCGCTGGGCTACCCGTCGCGCCCACCCCACCTGTTGACCACGCTGACCGCCGCCCGCGACCTGTACGGGAGCGTCGGATCACCGGCGGTCGACACACCGCTGAGTTCCGTCCGGGTCCGGGTCGCGGACATCGACCGCTTCGACGGGGTGGCCCGGGAACGGGTCCGGCTCGTGGCCGACGAGATCGTCCAGCAGACCGGACTGAGCGTCGAGATCGTGCTCGGCGGCTCCACCGTACGCAGTCCCGTGCTGCTGCCCGCCAACCACCTGGGCCGCCCGGACCTTTCCCTCGGCGAGGCCCGTACCCGTAAGGGCGTGGCCGCCGAGATCGTCACCGCCGTCGACCGCAAGAACATCATGCTGCTCGGCCTGCTCCTGGTGGTCTGCGCCCTGTTGGTCGGCAACTCGGTGTCGACCGCCGTGCGCGCCCGCCGACGCGAGCTGGCCATCCTGGCCTGCGTCGGCTGGCCCGGCTGGAGACTGAGCCTGCTGGTGCTCAGCGAAACCACGATGCTCGGCCTCGCCGCCGGCCTGCTCGGCGCGGTTCTGTCCGGACCACTCGGCCATTTGGCCGGCGTCCGGGTCTCCGGTGCCGTCGTCCTCCTGTGCATACCGATCGCGGTGCTCCTCACCGCGGTGGCCGGCGCGCTTCCGGCGATCCGGGCCGCCCGCACTCGATCCGCCGAGGCACTCCAGGCCGCCCCCGCGCCGGCCCGACGCTCCGCCCCACGGCGGACCGTCGCTGGCCTCGCGGCGGCCAATCTGGTACGGGCACCGGCACGTACCCTCGCCGGAGCGGTCAGCCTCGCCGCCGGCGTCGGCGCTGTCACGTTGATCGCCGCCGCGCTCTGGGCGTTCCGCGACGGCATGGTCGGGTCCCTGCTCGGCCAGGCCGTCTCCGTACAGGTGCGCGGAGTGGACCTGGTCGCGGTCGGTGGGGTGCTGCTGTTCGGGGTGCTCAGCGTGGCTGACGTGCTCTACCTCAACGTGCGGGAACGGGCGGCCGAGTTCGCCACCCTCCGCGCCGTCGGATGGCCGGACTCCGTACTCAACCGGCTGCTCATCTACGAAGCTCTCGGCGTCGGTGTACTCGGCTGCGTCCTCGGCAACGTGGCGGGCCTCGGATCGGTGGCCCTGCTGGTCGGTCACCTCGACGGTCGGTCGGCGGTGCTGGCGCTGGCCGTGACCGCCGGCGCGCTGCTGCTGACCGTGCTCGCCGCTCTGGTCCCGGCGATCCTCATCCGACGGCTCCCGACCGCCGCCCTGCTCAGCGAACAATGACAAGCAACGGCATACGTCCGCCCAGTGCGCCGCTGCTCTTCGGCACCCACAGGTAGGGCACTACCGGAAGAACACTCCGGCCCAGGACGCCAACGCCCTGGGCCGAAGTGATGCCGCGCTGTCGGTCTTTGCCGATCAGGTGATGTTGATGTCGCTGCACCACATGTAGGTCTGGTCCATGTGTGACGCCTTCCAGACCACGAACAGGACGTGGCTTCCGGTGCGTCCGGAGATCGAGACGTTGAACGAGATGTTCTGTGCTGGCGCGTAGCGCCCGGTCGTCGTGATCAAGTCGAGGTTGCCCCACCCGACCCGCTGGGTGGCCGGGTTGAATCCCTGCTTGGTGACGTAGACCCGGAAGTAGTCAGCACCGTGGCTGGCCTGGTCGTACATCTGGACCGTGAAGCTGCGGCTGACGGTGGTCGCCTTCCACGCTCCGGGCTGGTTCACGGTGTCGTTCCTGGAGAGGGCGTTGCTGCACAGCTGTCCGTCCGGGGTGCGGGCTTGGTACTGGCCGGCGAGGCCGTCCCGCAGCTGGCTCATCCAGTTCCACATGGTGTCGGGGTTGGCCTGGAACGCCCGCCAGCACATGGGGTCCTGTTGCTGCATGGCTGGGTTTGTGTGTTGGTTGCCCCAGGTCTTCCAGCACTGGTAGGCGCGACTGGCCGGGTTGATGACGGTGCCGTGGGCCTGGGCTGCGCCGGTCAAGGGCAGCGTACTGGCCACCATGGCGAACAGCAGGACGAGCACTCGGAGGGACTGACGGACGGTTGACCGGGATCGTCCGTCGGATTGATCGGACTTGTGTGAACGCACTGTTCATCCTCCGTTCTTCGGTACGAGAGATCAGTATGGGAACGCTCCCAACCCCCACTGTTACATCCATAAACTCAAATATCAATGCTGATCTACTTATTGTCGGATGTGGATCGAGCTGACCGGAATCGCCGTCGAGCGCAGCTCCCAGAACCGTCCACGTCCGACCACTGGAACTGCCGGCAACCAAAGATCAACAGCTTGGCCGCTGACCGCTGACGACACGCCGACCACCTGGGCTGGACCACGACTGAAGTGCGCGGACGGTTCGCAGCTACCGGAGGGCCCGGTGATGGAGACGTCCAGCCGCTGGTTTCGCAGGTTCGATCCGGCAGCCGGGTGGGTGCGGGTACGACGGCCCCGCCCGGCCGCCCGGCATGGTCAGAGCCCGGCTGCGGCGTCGTACCGGCGGCGCTGCTCGGCCATTTCCGAGTCGGTCAGCGCCTCCTTGATCGCCAGCTCCGCGTACTTCTGCGGGAACATCTGCCGCAGCCGGTCGACGAACATGACGTCGGCGGTCGCCTCGACCACCTGGATGCCGGGAGGCTCAGTGGACATGTCCATGATCACAGGGCCGGCCAGCTTGACCGCCACGTCCCAGGGGCGCTTCTGCTCGGCGACCCCGCAGAGGTGGAAGCCGTAGACCGTCTGCACGTCGGCGAGCGCGGTGACCTCGGCCGGCTCGTAGCCGTAGACGCGGACCCCGCAGATCACTGCCGGCTTCTCCTCCTCGGTGGCCACCTGCTGGGCACTGTGTCCGGCGTGGTTGTGCTCCCCCGGGTCCGCCTGTTCGAGCGTGGTGCGCATCCGGGTCATGATCTGCCCTTGCAGATCCGCCGGCTCCGCCTCCGGGCCAGCCCGGTCGACAATTACGACCGTGCCGACCGACACCGCCAGCAGGATCACCGCCACCCACACGAAGCGGTTTCGGTACCAACCCGCGAAACTCTCTCGGGAAATCATGATTGCTTCTCACCTCGTCGCCGGTTCTGGTGCGCTGGCAGACCGAATCGGACGCCCCCGGCGTGTCAGACGTCGAGCCCGTCGGAGACACGTGCCCGGGGCGATACGTACGGCGGGCGAGGATGCCTGCCCGTCGTCGTAGAGATGGCCCGGCGATGCGGCATGCGAGCGTCTGCCAAAGCGGCGCGCTACCGGCACTGCGATGCTCCCGTGCTGGCCGTTCCCAGCACGGTTGCCCCCGCGCTGCGGCGATGTGAGCCATTCCAACACGCCTGCATCTACTCTGGCAACATCGATGAGCATCAGCGTGGATTCGGTCCGGCCATCCTCTCGGCACGGCCAGTTGGTGGCTCCGCCGAGCGAACCACACACCTTGCGGATTGATCGACGGGTTGGATATTGGCGAGAGTCGATGTACCGTGGGAACGCTCCCAGATCGCGTTCTCCACACCACCTGCCCGAGGAGCTGAACATGTCGCGACGGCGTTGTCGGCCGGCCACCATGCTGGCCGGGCTGCTCGTTCTGGCCCTGTCTGTGTCTCTGTTGCCACCGGCGCCGGTGCCCGGCACCGCCGCGGCCGGCACATCCCACACCCGTCCTGTGCCACTCGCTCAGCTGACGGTGGTATCCGAACAGGTGGCTTTCGGTCTGCAGCGTCCAATCGCGCTCACCGGGCTGCCGGACGGCCGGATGCTGATCGCGGAGAAGAACGGCACCGTCCGCGCCTACCACCCCGACACCGGCTTGGCGGCCGAGCCGGTTCTCGACCTGACCGCCCGAATCGACACGTCGGACAACGAGCGCGGCCTCCTCGGCATCACGCCTGCCCCGAACTTCGCGCGGACCGGGATCCTCTACGTGGCCTACACGAGCCTCCCAGCCGGCGCGCTGACCCTGGCGCGAGTACCCATCGGCGCTCCTGAGCGGATACAGGTGTTGCTCACCCAGGAGCACGCCGAGTACGGCAACCACAACGGTGGACAGGTAGCGTTCGGCCGCGACGGCTACCTCTACTGGTCCCTCGGCGACGGCGGCCACACGAAAGACCCGTTCAAGGCCGGTCAGAACCTCGGCACCCTGCTCGGCAAGATCTTGCGGATCGACGTCAACCGCACCTGCGGGGGGAAGCCCTACTGCGTGCCGTTCGACAACCCGTTCGTCCGCGTGCCGGGCGCACGGCCGGAGATCTGGGTCTACGGGCTGCGCAATCCGTGGCGGTTCTCCGTCGACCCGGTCGACGGCTCGCTGTGGATCGGTGATGTCGGCCAGGGCCTGGTAGAAGAGATCAACCACATCCGCCCGTGGCAGCGTGGGGCGAACCTCGGCTGGTCCTGCCGAGAGGGCACTCCAGTTTTCGACCCGGAGCAGTGCCGGTCGGGCGTGCGGTACACCGACCCGGTCTTCGAGTACGAACATTTCCTTACGGAGAACTGCTCGGTGACCGGCGGCGTCGTGTACCGAGGGTCCGCCACCCCGGAGGCGTGGGGGACCTACGTCGCGAGCGACTACTGCTCGACCCTCGCGTTCGCCGTGCGTCCCAAACCCACGGGCGGCTACGAATCCGCCACGATCGGCAACTTCCCCACCCAGCCGACCGCGATCGACACCGACGTGCACGGCGAGCTGTACGTGCTCAGTGACCTCCCGGGATGGCTGAGCCGGGTGCGGTTCGAGCGGGTCCAGTCAGCCTCTGGCGGCGGGGCGCCGAACCGCTGAACCTCACGGCAATCCCTCCGCATCCGCAATACCCCTGGGGACGGCTGCATCCGGGTGGCCGTCCCCTGGTCGGCCTCTTAGCGTCCCGTCGATTCAGGCGCCGATCTCGATCAGTCGGCTCTGGTCGTCCTCGCCCGGGCGCCGCCATACCTGCTCGTTCGGCCAGTGGCGGTACAACAGGTTCGTTCTGGTCGTGGCGGTAGGCACCCGCGGCGGCCCAGCTCGACAGCGAGCCCTGTGTTCGGCATCGCTCGTGGGCGTATGGCCCCCAACCGGTCTCCGGATCCAACCAGCGTTACCGTGCGCGCTACCCGCGGCCAGCGGCGGAGAAGCAGCAAAAGACTCGGTCGACGTGGCCCATGATGAGGTCATGACGACATGTGGGCGCTGCGGTTCGCCGGTCCCGCGTTGGCACCGGCGCACTGGCGCCGCCGCCACCGGCGCGGCTGCCGGGGGTGCATCGGCGGTCGGCGTCGTCAGTCTCGGCGCTTTGGCCGTCGGCGCACTGGCCCTGGGTTCCGTCGCCGTCGGTGCGATGGCAATCGGGCGCCTGGTGGTCCGCCGCGCGGCCGTACGACACCTGCAGCTCCATTCGGTACGCGTCGGTCGGCTGGAGATCGACGCTCTCCTTGTAGGGGACGATGGGGAACGTACGTCCCACAGCAATCTCGATGCTCCGACGGACGTCAACCCGTGACTCCTTGACCTCCAGGCACCAACACAACCGGCCGACCTGCTCCCGCGCGTAGTAGGGACCCGGCGATGCCGCCGTCCGGCCTGAACGGCAGATTCATGAGCATTGCCGGCCGCTGGTCGTGTGTCGGGGATCTCCGGCAGCCCGGTTGTGCGCCCGCCGTCCGGTGCGTCAGTCTCAGCGGGTGGTGATCCTGCTCAGCGCGTTCGGCATCGTGCTGCTCGGCGCCTTCGCCCAGGCGGTCAGCGGCTTCGGGTACGCGCTGGTGACCGTGCCACTGCTGGCCGCCGCCGTCGACCCGCGCGCCGCCGTCGTGGTGTCGGCGTTGACCGGCATCGGTTCGACCGTCACCGCGGCCATCCGGGAACGCGCCCACGCCCGGTGGCGGGTCGCGGCGGCACTCAACGCCACCGCCCTGCTCGGCCTTCCGGCCGGCCTGCTGATTCTCACGCTCGCGCCGGAGCGGCTGTTGAGCGCGCTGATCGCGGTCGTGGTGCTCGGCTGCGCCGCACTGGTCTGGTCGAGGGCACGGATCCGCACCGGACGGGTCGGTCTCGGGGCCATCGGCGTCCTCGTCGGGGTGCTGACCGCCGCCACCGGGACGAACGGGCCGCCGCTGGTCGCCGCGTTCCAGTCGCTCGGCTACGACCAACGCACCTTCCGGGCCACCCTGGCGGCGACCTTCTTGGGCACCAGTGTGATAGGGGTGACAGGGTTCCTGCTGGCTGGTCAGGTACACGCCGATGTGGTGCGGCTCTCCCTCGTGGCGCTCCCCGCGGTGCCGCTGGGGTGGTGGCTGGGAAACCGACTGTTCCACCGCATCGACCCCGTGGTGTTCCGACGGATCGTCCTGGTCGGGCTGCTCGGCAGCGCCGGTGCCGCGCTCGCGAGCATGGCCGGCTGAGCCGGTCGTCCACGAACCTCTTCGACCGGTCAGCGGAAGTCGCGTGCCACGGCGACCTGCGGCTCGATTCCGTCGAGCCGCACCGACCGGCGCCGATTCAACCGAGGCGGGGACAGGATGGCCAACAGGGCCCTCAACCTCGTCGCGGTCAACCGGATGCGCTGACCTACGTCGAGCGCCGCAAACAAGGACTGAGCAACAGGCCTCTGCCGGTGTCTGAAGCGCATCGCGCGTCAGGTCGACCCGGTGATCCGGAAATCCCTGCAGATCCGACCCCCGATCATGCAACGACGACGATCGCTGCCCTGATAGGTGAACGACGACGGCATATCTTGGCAGGAACGGACTGTTGAGTCCATCTTGCCTTCCGACGTTGAGCGAGTTCAGCTGGGGACGATCGGTTACGAACGGCCCATCAGTGCTGCTTGAGATACCGGGTGTGATGGTCACGAGGGTCGCACGGTCCCGGCCGCGAGCGATCAGTTGGACTATTGGGTCCGGGGAAGCTAACCTTCCGAGGTACTCGGCCGCGGGGTGGTAAGCCCGGGCTACTGAGCGCCGGCGCACGGACATGACCAGGACGCGGCTTCACGTTCGTCGCCGATGAACCGCACAACGGGCGAGATCGAGACCTCGAAGTAGGACTGCGCGCAAACCGACACTAAACAGTCGGACCGTTGTGGCGACCTACAGCGAACGTCGAACCAGACAGAAGGAGAAAGAAAATGACCGACACCAAGCAGGCCGCCGAAGATCTGGCGATCCTCGAGCAGCTCAACCTCGACTACAACAATGCGGACCAGGCCAGCGATGCCAAGCGCTTCAGTGAGTTTCTTGCTGAAGATTTCATCGTGCAGACACCGGGTGTCACCCGCAACCGCGACGAGTACCTCGAGTACATCGCCAAGCCGCGCCCTTTCAAGGATCTCGCGCTGCGCGAGGCCAAGATTCGCATCCTCGGTGACGTTGCTCTGATCCACGGCCGCGCCTCATACACCATGATCGCAAACGGCGCGGAGCAGGAAGCTCTGTACACGGACGTGTACCAGAAGCGTGAGGGCACCTGGGTCTGCGTCTCAGCCTGTGCGATCGCTCCGGGCGCCTGACGCCGGTCGAACGAGGCTCCTGGTCGCGAGACATCTTTGCACCCGGGTAGGGACCACACGGGAGCCAAGGGATAGTTCAGGACGAAGGAATGCGCAGCTCGATGCTCAACACGGCACCAGCGACCAACGTGGCCGGCCGGGGCAGAACGCTCCGGCTGACCTTCATATCTGCGGTGGTCTCCCTGGTGGCCGCTTTTGCCGCTGTGGGGTCGACGATCCCGCTGTTCAACATCTATCGTGCCGAGGACGGGTTCACCAACGCCGGCATCTCGATGACCGTCGTCGCGTACTCCGCCGCCACTCTGACCACCCTGCTGGTGCTGGGGCGACTGTCCAATCATCTGGGCCGACGGCCCACCTCGATCGCCAGCCTCGTCCTGCTCCTCCTGGGCTGTGCGCTGCTGTTGAACGTGCACGACATCGGCATCCTGATCACCGGCCGGCTCCTGATGGGGCTTGGTGCCGGGCTGGCCAGTAGCAGCCTCACTGCGTACATCGTCGACGCCGCACCCGTCAGGCCCGCGTGGTTGGCCTCTGTCGCCTCCAGCCAGACGGTCATGCTTGGCCTCGCCGTCGGCGCCATCGCCTCCGGCGCTCTGGTTCAGTTCGGGCCGTGGCCACGCGACCTCATCTTCCTGGCGGTCATCGGCCTTCTCCTGCTGTCTGTCGGTCTCATTGCCGTCAGCCCGGAGACCGTGACTCGGACGCCGGGTGCCTGGCGATCGCTGCGACCCCGGGTCTACGTGCCGGCCCGGGTCAGGCATCTGCTCCCCGTTGCGGCGGCGGTGTTCCTGGCCACCTGGGCGGCCGGGGCCTTCTACCAGGCGTTCGTGCCTGCGCTGGTCGAGGATCAGCTCCACACCAGCAGCCCGCTCATCGTCGGACTGGTGTTCGCCGCCTACATGGGTCCCAGCGTTCTCGGCGCTCCCCTCGGCGGCCGGTTCACCACAACGGCAGCCCAACGTCTCGGCATGATCGCCTTCCTGACCGGAATGATCGGCATCATCACAGCGATCGCCACCGGCACACTGGCGTTGTTCATCGCCGCAACGATCGTCGCCGGCGCCGCTCAAGGGATCGCCATCAGCGCCGCCACTCGCGGTCTGCTGCACGGAAGCACACTGGCCGATCGGGCCCCGACCCTCAGCGTGATCTACCTACTCTGCTACAGCGGCGCGACGATCCCGGCCCTCATCGCCGGCCGACTCTCCCACACCTTCTCGCTGCCGCAGATCGCGCTCGGCTACGGTGCGCTCGCCCTCATCGCCACCCTGTTCACCGCCATCGCCGCGCGCAACGCGCACACCGACACGGTCGAGAACAGCCAGCACGGTGAGTAATTCTCTGTCGACGACATGCCGCCGGACGAGCACGACTATCGCCGCGACCCGGGACCGATCTGATGACCAACAACGAAGGGACACCCCATGACCGGCCCAGCCGAGCCGACCCGCTACGCCTCCGGGTACCCCGACGAGGCCGGACACCCCGGCGAAAAAGGCACCCTCAGTCAGGACCAGGCCGTCCTCATCGACGAGGCGCTCGATGATCCCCATGCCCCCGCACTCGACTTCGCCCTCGTCAACGACGAGAAGACCGGCATCTACGACGCCATCGTCGGCGACCGCACGATCGCCGGACTGACCTACAACGTCGCCGGAGACGACCGACTCGTGCTGCTGGCCGCCTTGGTGTACCCCGAGTTCCGCAAACAGGGCATCGCCTCCGAACTGATCCGACGCGTCCTGGACGACGTACGCGCGCAAGGCAAGACCGTCACCATCCTGTGCCCGATCGTGCGCACCTTCATCGAGCACAACCCCGAGTACGCCGACCTCATCGACCCTGCGCACCCGGGAGTGACCAAAGGGTCCACACCGGTCCTGAACCCACCTGTCAGCTCTCCGGCAGAAAGTGTGACGATGACGATCAATCTCGAGGCCGAGGCGGCCGCCCGTGAAGCGAACAACGCGGCGATCATCGCCGCTTTGGACAAGTCAGGTCTCAGCGACGTGGAGTCCAGCTGGGAGCTCGATGTCATCAACGACGCGGAGCACGGGCGCTGGATCGCCACCCTCGGTGCCGAAGCGATCGCGGAGCTGCCGTACCGGTTCGTGGGCGGCCGTGTCGTTCTGCTGGCGACCTGGGTCGATCCCGCCTATCGCAACCATCGGGTAGCCACGGAACTCGTCTCTCGCGTCCTGAACGAGATCCGCGAGAGCGGGAAGAAAATCACTATCATCTGCCCGGTCGTGGGTGAGTTCATTGCCCGCCACCCGGAGTACACCGACCTCATCGACAAGATCCGTCCCGGCTCCGGCGCGTACCCCAAGCACGAACCCGCGGGAGGCCGGGACGACGAGCAGCTCACCGCGTTCGAACGCGACCTCGGCTGAGCCCCCCTCGCTGAACAAACGCTCACATCATGCCCCTCGACGCGGACCCCGAGTTCGTCCGTGAGGACGTGTACCGACCTCGCCACGAGGTGGACCTGCGGGCGACGGTGCGGCCGCTCTTCTCCGGTGACGGCGATCCCACGTTCCTCTCAACGCCGGATGGGTTCTGGCGCGCGGTGCGCACCCCTGACGGCCCCGCGACGCTGCACGTCCAGATGGGGGCGGGTGCGGATCGGGGTGCGTTCCGGATCCGGGCGTGGGGAGGCGGCGCCGAGTGGGCGAGAACGTCCGTGCCGGATCTGCTTGGCGCGCGCGACGACTGGAGCGGGCTCGACCTCTCCGGTCACGCGCGGCTCGCTGAGGTACGCCGCCGGTGTTCCGGCCTGCACCTCACTCGAACTGGACTCGTGTTCTCCGCGCTCGTCGCTGCCATTTTCGAGCAGAAGACGACCGGGCGGCAGGCGCACCATTCCTGGCGCCACCTGGTCGTCCGCTACGGCTCTGCCGCGCCGGGACCAGCGCCGCACGGTCTGCGAGTCCCGCCGAGCGCGCAGGAGTGGAGCCGCATCCCATCCTGGGCCTGGCACCGGGCCGGCGTACAGCCGGCACAGTCCCGCACAGCCATCGCCGCGAGCAGAGTCGCCGCCTCCGTGGATCGTCTGGCAGGTCTCGACGCCGGCGACGAGCGCGTCGGTGCCGGTCTGCGCAGCATCCCCGGCGTCGGCGTGTGGACAGCCGCCGAAACCACCCAGCGGTCCCACGGCGATCCGGATTCGGTGAGCGTCGGCGACTACAACCTCGCAAAGGAGGTCGGCTGGGCGCTCACCGGAAGCCCCGTCGACGATGACGGCATGCTCGAGCTGCTCGAGCCGTGGCGTGGGCACCGGCAGCGGATCGTGCGGCTCATCGGCGCCAGCGGATTCCGCAAACCCCGATTCGGCCCGCGTATCACGATCCAGGACCACCGCGTCCACTGACGACTCCGCGTCCGCACCGCCCACTCATCGGCACGCGCCGCGGTCGTCGTGGATCCGCATCGCGGGCGACGTGGGGCTCGTCGAAACGCACCCGCAGATCAGCTAAGGGCCGGACTGTCAATAAGCAAATCAATATTGGTTGAGGCCACAAGCGACCAGAAACTGCAAGGCATTGAGATTCCCATCTCTGCCGGCGGAGTTCCTGGCCGACGAGGGAAACCAACTCTATGCTTGCCGCCGAATACACTGCGGCTCATCCGGGCCGAGGGGACACCAATACAAGGATTTGCGAATGCGCCGGAGGTCTGCTCTGAACAACGGCACTGCTGGCGTCAGCGAAGTAACACCAGACGGCGAACCGACGACCTCTACCGCAGAGGGCGTCGCGCGCCGATCCGCGGTCGCCGAGGAGCAGGCGTTTCTCGACGTGGCCACGGCCCGGCGCGAGAGGCTGGCCGACCATCTACGGGTCGAGCTTTCGTCAGAGGCCCTGGACGCGTTGGAACGGGCTCGGCACCGCATGCTCCGCCAGCAGTACGAAGAGCTGCGGCGAGCACGAGAAGGGCTGGTCTTCGGCCGCCTCGACGGTCTTGATGGCACCGTGCGACACGTAGGTCGTGTCGGTCTCCGCAACGACGGCGAGGACAGTGAGCCACTACTGGTCGATTGGCGCGCTCCCGCAGCTCGGCCCTTCTACACAGCGACGGCGGTCGACCCACAGGGTCAGGCACGGCGCCGTCACATACGCACGAGGGGAACTGCCGTCGTCGGCGTGGACGACGAGCCACTGGACGGGACGATGACGGCGGAACTCGTCGGTGAAGGCGCGCTACTTGCCGCCCTCGACCAGCGGCGCACCGGCCGCATGTCGACGGCGATCTCCACTCTGCAACGCGAACAGGACGAGATCATCCGGGCGGAGGCGACCGGTCCACTGATCGTTCAGGGCGGTCCCGGCACCGGAAAGACCGTGGTTGCTCTGCACCGCGTCGCCTACCTGCTGTTCGCCCACCGACAGATGGCCGACCAAGCGGTCCTGGTCCTCGGCCCTTCGCCGCGGTTCCTCGAGTACATCGCTCAGGTGCTACCCGCGCTCGGTGAGACCGCCGTCGTCTCGGCGACCTGCGACACTCTGCTGACCGGGACCAGCGTGGGCCGCGACGAGAGTCGGCTTCTCGCCGAGATCAAGGGCCGCGCCCTCTGGCAGCGCGCGCTCGAAAACTACGTCACGTCGCTGCTCCCCCGGCCCCGCGAGCTGAAGCTGCGCTGGGAGGGCGAGTTCTACGTCATCGCGGCCGCAACGGTGGCGCAGGCGCTCGCCTCGGCGGTGCAGGGACGCCCGTACCACCGCGCCCGCGCGGCGTTCGCCGAGCAGTTGCACCATCTCCTCGCCGAAGTCGTCGTCGAGCAGCGCGAGGCGCTGATGAACGAGATGGAGGAGGGCTTCGAGGACATCCTCGCCCGCGTCGACAGGAGCATGCGGCATGACCACCACACCGGCAGGACGTCCACCGGCAGCGACATCGACGGGTTGCTCTCCGAGGAGGAGATAGAACACCTCCGTGATCGGATCGCCGAGAACGCCACCATCGCCCGGTTCATCGAGGCATGGTGGCCCACCCTCGACGCCGAAACCCTGCTGGGTGACCTCCTGACCGACCGCACCCTGCTGGCCCGGTTCGCCCCGCAACTGTCCCCGGAGGAGATCACCGCTGTCTCGGCCGAGCCCGCCCCATGGGCATCGAGCGACATTCCCCTGCTCGACGCCCTCGCCGACCTACTCGGCGAGGTCGACGCCCCGCAACCACAGGGCGAGTTCGTCGCCGACCGCGCTCGCCGGCAGCGCGGCTGGGTGTACGGCCACGTCGTCATCGACGAGGCGCAAGAGCTGTCCGAGATGCAGTGGCACATGGTCCTACGGCGCTGTCCCAGTCGATCCATCACCGCCGTCGGTGACATCGACCAGGCGGAGGCAGCGCACCGGCACACCAGCTGGGCGCAAGCGGTGCAGGCTGTCTTCGGGGACCGCTGGACCGCCGCGGAACTGACCATCTGCTACCGGACCCCGCGTGAGGTTATGGATCTCACCGAACCGGTCTTGAAGAGAGCTGGCAGCCACAACACGCCGCCCCGGGCGGTACGCACCTCCGGCATCGCCCCCTGGGAGCTCACGATCACACCGGCCGAGCTTGCCGACGCCGCCGCCCAGGCTGTTGGACAGCTGCAGCAACGGTGGCATGGCGGCACGGTCGGCGTCATCGCCCCCGCCGACCGCATCGCCGACCTCCTGGCCGTGCTGAGTGATGTGCCAGTGCTCACCGCAGCGCAGTCCAAGGGACTGGAATGGGACGCGGCGCTACTCGTCGACCCCCACGGCATCGCGGCTGAGCCGCGCGGCTGGAACGGCCTCTACGTCGCGCTCACCCGATGCACCCAGGAACTCGGACAGCTGATCCTCACGCAGCAATCGCCATATCGTGGGACACCATCTCCGGATAGTGGACGTGTCCCATGGACGGCCGGTGGCGGCGGCGGAGGGTCATGAGCATCCTCTCGATCTGTCGGCAATCCCGGCTGTCGGCTCAGGCATGGCTGGGCCGGATGTTGTGGTTGAGGTGGAAGACGTTGTGCGGGTCCCAAATGCTCTTGAGGGCGGTGAGCCTGGCGAGCTTGGCGGCCGGGTATGCACGGCGTAGGCCGCGTTGCCCCTCGTCCGCGGCGAGCGAGTTGACATAGACGCCGTCCGCGTACGGCTCGAGCGCAGCTCCGGCACTGCGAGCCGCTGCCATCCGACTGTCGTCTTCGGATGGCTCGGTCCAGCGGGAGCCGGCGCCGTACTCGAACATGGTGCCGCGGTGGCTGAACGCGGCGTCGGCGTCCGCGACGTCGGCGATGGCGCCGCCGTGCGCCTGCAGGCCGACGCCGGGCAGGTCAGTGCCGGCGTGCAGGTCCGACGCGCCACGCAGCAGGAAGGCCTCGATCGCAGCGGTGGGGAACTGCCGCAGGTAGTGCGCGCTGGAGTACCGGCGGTAGGCGTGACCGCCGGTGGTGTCGTCGCGGTGCTGAAGTTCGAGGTATGACGGGGTGGTGACCCGCTCGGCGACCGGGCGCCCGAGCGCGCGCAACGCCGGCAGCAACCGCTGACCCTGTGCAGGGTCGCCGACCCATACGAAGCCGACGGTGGCGATCGGGCCGCTGGCCGTGCTGTGGACATCTGCGGTGAAGGTCGCCTGCCGCGGCGCGACGGCGTTGAGGTCCCGCCAGCCTTCGAGCACCGGCACCGCGTCCTCGGCGCGGAAGTCGAACTCGGCGACCAGGGTCTGCGTTCCGGTGTGGTGCAGTTGGAAGTCGAAGGTAGTGACGATGCCGAAGTTGCCGCCCCCGCCGCGCAGGCCCCAGTAGAGGTCGGGGTTCTCGGTTCGGCTCGCGGTCACAACCTCCCCGTCGGCGGTGACCATCGTGTAGGAGACGACGTTGTCGCAGGCCAATCCATGTTGGCGGGCGAGCCAGCCCATGCCGCCGCCGAGGGTCAGGCCGCCGACGCCGGTGTGCGAGACGTTACCGGCGGTCGTGGCGAGGCCGTATGGCTGCGACGCCCGGTCGAGTGCGCCGAGCAGCGCGCCGCCCTGGACCCGGGCGCGCCGCCGGTTCGGGTCGACCCGAACGCCGTTCAACGGGGTCAGGTCGATCATCAGGCCGTTCGCGGGGACGGCGAGGCCGGCCACGTTGTGCCCGCCGCAGCGCACCCCGATCTCCAGGTCGAGTTCGCGGGCCAGGCGCACCGCGGTCACCACGTCGGTGACGCTCGCGGCCCGCACGATCATCCGCGGGCGTCGGTCGATCATGGCGTTCCAGACGGTGCGGGCCTCGTCGTAACCCGGGTCGCCCGGGGTGAGGAGGTGGCCGTCGAAGCGAGAGTTGGTTGCTGTCGTCATACGTCTGAGCCTGACGGAAATCGGTACACCCGGTAAGGTCCGATTACATGGGCCGTAGCAGGACCAATTCGAGCACGGCCGAGGACCTGCTCATCGATGTCGACCGGTCCGCGGCCGAACCGCTGCACCGGCAGATCGCCGCCTCGATCCGCGGCAGCATCCGGGCCGGCCGGTTGCGTCTTGGGACGTCCCTGCCACCCACTCGCACCATCGCAGCGGATCTGGGAGTGTCACGCGGCGTCGTGGTCGAGGCCTACCAGCAACTCGTCGCCGAGGGCTACCTCACCAGTCGGGCGGGCGGCTACACCCGGGTCGCGGTCGAGCCGGTTCCGACGCCGCTGGATCGCCGCGGCGGGGATCGGCCGGCGGCCCGGATCGACTTCGGGTACGGCCGTACCGACGTGTCGTCGTTCCCCCGTTCCGCCTGGCTGCGTTCGGTGCGAACGGTCCTCACCACCACGCCGAACGAGCGCTTCGCCTACCTCGACGGGCGCGGCGTACCCGAACTGCACGCAGCCCTGACCGATTACCTCAACCGGGTCCGCGGCACATCGGCCCGCCCGGAGAACGTCGTGATCTGCAGTGGCTACGGCCAGGGCGTCGCGCTGCTGCTCCAGGTGCTCGCGGCGCGCGGCGCCCGCCGGCTGGCCGTCGAGGACCCCTCCGCGGACGACGATGTCCGCCCCGTCGCGGCCGCCGCCGGCCTGGAGGTGATCGGCGTCCCGGTCGGGCCGGACGGCATTCTCGTCGAGGAGCTCGAACAGACCGACGCGGACGCCGTCGTGCTGACGCCCTCGCACCAGTGGCCCACCGGTGGGGTCCTGTCGGCCACCGGGCGCGCCCAAGTGATCGGCTGGGCGCAGCGTCGCCGCGCCGTGGTGATCGAGGACGACTACGACGCGGAGTACCGCTACGACCGCTCGCCCGTCGGTGCCATGCAGGGGCTGGCGCCCGACACCGTCGTGTACTGCGGCACCGCGAGCAAGACCCTGGCACCAGGGCTGCGCCTCGGCTGGCTGCTGGCGCCGTCACACCTGGTCGACGAGATCACGGCGGCCAAGGTACTGGCCGACCGTGGCTCTCCCGTCATCGACCAACTGACCTTCGCCGATTTCCTCACCCGCGGCGAATTCGACCGGCACCTGCGGCGAATGCGCCCGGTCTACCGCCGCCGCCGCGACGCACTCCTGGCGGCGCTGCGCACACGGCTGCCCGACCTGGAACCGGTCGGTGTCGCGGCGGGCCAACACGTCGTAACCTGGCTCCCGCACGACCTCGACGAGGCCGCGGTCGTGGCCGCCGCCGCCCGGCACGGACTGGTCGTGCAAGGCGTCTCCCGGTACCGATTGAGCCCTGCCGGACCCGGCGGGCTGATCTTCGGCTACGCCAACCTCACCGAACGCGCCATCGCAGACGGAGTGGAGGCACTTGCCGACGCGGTCGCAGAGGTCCGTGCGTACATCTGCCGCTGATCGTGCATTGCGGGCTCGTTTGCGACCGTCACGCTCCGGCGGCTTGCTCTGCGGTCGGTACGGGCCGCGCCGCTGATCGCGCGCGGATGAACGGACCTTGCTGCCCACGGTCTGGCTAAGGTTCTGGGCATGGTGACCAATCCATCCGTCGCCGTCGCTGCGGCCTTCCTCGCGGACGGGCCTGCCGATGGTGCCGACCTCAGCCTGTTCGGACAGTTCGCCGGGTCCTGGGCGCTGGACTGTACCGAGTACAACCCCGACGGATCCTCGGTTGAACGACGAGGCGAGTGGCACTTCGGGTATGCGTTGGGTGGGTGGGCGACCACCGATGTCTGGATCCTGCCCGGCGTCGAACATGGTGTCAGCGTGCGATTTCCCGATCCAGCAGCCGGTGCGGGTGTCTGGCGCTCGACGTGGGTGGGACCGGGCCGGCGCCGGACGCACACCTTCCTGGCATCTCGCATCGGCGAACAGATCGTGCTCGACGGCGGCGATCTGCGCTGGACCTTCTCCCACATCGAGACCGACGAGTTCCGCTGGCGCAACGAGGCACAGCAGCCCGACGGCACGTGGCGGCTTCAGCAGACGTTCCGGGTTTGGCGGCAGGCCTGATTTCTCGCTCGCCGTCGCGAGGAAAAACGCCTCATCCGCCGCGGATGGTGCGGTGGGCCCGAAGGTCGTACCCACGTCATACGGTGGCACCATGGACTGGAAAATTGAACTCATCCCCGTTCCGGTGACCGATGTCGACCGGGCCAAGGCGTTCTACCAGAAGGTGGGCTTCAACGCCGACCACGATCACACGGTGCACGAGGGTCTGCGCTTCGTGCAGCTGACACCACCCGGCTCGGCCTGCTCCATCGTGATCGGCCAGGGCATCACCGACAAGACTCCCGGCACACAGGAAATCCAGGTTGTGGTCGCCGACGCCGAAACAGCGCGCCGGCAACTGCTCGACGCCGGCGTCGATGCCAGCGAGGTCGAGGTGCAGCCGTGGGGTAGCTTCGTCTACTTCGGCGACCCTGACGGCAACAAGTGGTCGCTTCAGGCGATCGAGTCACGCCCCAACGGCTGACCGACGCTGCGGTCGCTCCGTCTCTACCGCCATCATCGGCCTCACACCGACCGATACGTCGAAGTCCGGCGGCGGTTCCTGCGCGAACATCCCGGCCACGCGATGGACGGCTGGCCGCTGCCGACGGATTGATTTCTTACCAGAGCGACAGCTCATCACACGCTAATTTAGGGCCGTCCCAGAGCAGAGGAGAGCCGCGTGGGCAAGGTGGTCATGTACAGCTCGGTGTCGGTGGACGGCTTCGTCGCGGACGAGAATGACCAGCCCGGACCGCTGTTCGACTGGTTGTCCAGCGGTGACGTCCCGTTGGACGAGAGCGGCGAGGTGAAGGTGTCGCAGACGTCCTACGACTACACCCGGCCGTACTGGGACCAGATCGGGGTGACAATCGTCGGCCGTCACGTCTTCGACATGACGGACGGCTGGGACGGGAAGCCTCCGGGCGGGATCGACCACGTGGTCGTCGTGACGCACCGGCCGGAGCCCGAGGGCTGGGACCCCGAGGCGCCGTTTCACTTCGTCGACGGCGTCGAGGCCGCCGTGGCCAAGGCGCAGGAGCTTGCGGGTGACCGCCTGGTCGAGGTCGCCGCTGGCGACGTCGGTGGCCAGGTGCTTGCCGCGGGCCTGATCGACGAGGTGCGCATGGACGTCGTACCCGTCGTGTTCGGGTCCGGCAAGCGCTACTTCGGGTCGGTCGACGCGCAGCACCTGTTGGAGGATCCGGACGTGGTGATTCAGGGCAACCGGGTGCTTCACCTGCGCTATCGGGTGCGCCGTTGACCGATCTGAGCGGGTACGCGAAGAAGTCCACTGCGAACGGTGACACAAGCGCGGCCTCCGGCTGCGCAGGAAGCGCGGCCCTTGCCGGGGCCCTGCACCGCGCACGCTTTCTCGTGCGCGGTGCAGGACCTCCGTTTCACAGGCGTCACACGATGGAGATCGACCGCACCTGGGTGTTGCCCTTGGTTTCGACGTACACCTTGTAATCGCCGACGGTGTAAGTGCCAGCAGCGTTGTTGTCGATGGTGAACGTGGCCGTCACCGGAGACTCGCTGCCGTCGACGTGCGTCTGCTTCACCGTCACGGTCAACTCGTTCTTGTTGCCCTTCAGCTTCTTCACCACCGCCGACGGCTTCGCATCGACGACCGCGTTGGCGACTGTCACGTAGACCGCGTCGGGCGAAGAGAACTCCGCGTTCTTCTGCCCATCACCGAAGGTGAAGAAGCCCCGTTGTTCGACGGCCCCGCGCCCGGGGAACGGATCAGGGTTCGAAGCCAAGTACGTCGGATTGACCGTGTACAGGTCCGTCTTGGAATCCGCCAGGATGCCCTGCACCCCGGTGTACGGGGCATCGGTGATCGCGAGGTTGACCGACAGGTAGATGGCGTCGGGGTTGTTGGCCGAGATGCGCGAGGAGAAGTACTTGTCCGCACTCTGCCCCGCGGGAACGGCCAGCGGCACAACCGCGTCGCCGACGAGAATGTTGAACTGGAAGTCGCCGTACCCGCCGGCGACGAACTTCGCCCAAGCCGCGTCCGACATGTGATCGGGGCGCTCCACCTTGAACTCCAGACGCATCGGCGCCACGTACGTGTTGTTCAGGTACTCGGTGTCGGTCAGGGGAAGGTAGACCCCTCCCGGGGCGTGCCCCAGTGCGAAAGCCGACGCCGACGGGGCCGAGTTGCCGCGCCCGTTCCACATCGGGATGTTGAACGAGGTGGCGCCGAGCAGGGCCTGGTTGCCCAACTTGCTCGTGCCGACAGCGGCCGACGCGTCCTTGAAGGTTCCGATCGTGACGTCGAGCAGGTCGAGGTCCGCCCGGTCGGCGTTCAGCCCAGGGATGCTTGCCGACATGAACTTGGCACCGGCGGGCCCGGAGTACCGGGCCATTTCCAGCATGCCATCGGCCATGATCTTGGTCATCTGCACTGCCGAGTCGACCTTCATGCGCTCGTTGGCGGTGTGCCACCAGCGCTCGTTACCCGGGATGACGGCGCCGAAGGCGGTCATCTTGTTGCGGAAACTGCTGGCCAGGGTGCCGCCGGTCGTGCCCTGCGGATAGACCACGTCCCGGAGGGAATACGGATCCGCGAACTCCTCCGGGTTGCGGTCGACCGACGCTTGGTAGCTCCCGAACTGCAGAGCCGTCAGCGGGTTGTCGTGAGTGACGTACAACCCGGCGCCGACGGGCGAGCCGAGGTTGCCGATGGTGAACCCCTTCGCCTGGAAGGCGGCCGTGACCGCCGCCGTTGCCTGGCCGGAGTCGGCCGCGGTGACGTGCATGCTGCGCACAAACATCGGCATGCTCAGGTTGCCGGAGGCGTCCGTGTAAAAGCTCGTCGGGGTCTCCGAATTGATGCCTCCCATGAGGGCAAAGGTCAGGTTCGGCGTGCCGTTGCTCGGGTTGCGCAGCAGGCTCGCCGGGATGCCCATGTACTTGCCGATATAGGCTTCGCCTTCGACACCGTCGCGGAAGAACAGGTCGGCTATGCCGTCGGCGGCCTTCTTCAATTGCATGTCGGCGGCCGCGGTTCCCAATGCGCCGAGTCCCTTGGAGAGGAGGAACATTCCCCACACGATGGCATTCTTGCCGTACTGCGGGGTCGGCATCTCCATCGCCACATCGGTGTTGATCTCCAGCGTGAGCGAGTCGCCGGTGATCGTGGTCTGCACCTTGGGCGTGGTGCGGGGAGCAGCCGGGAGCCAACCCTTCGTGGTCGCGGCAGCGGTGATCGCCGAGACGAATCGGTCGCGCTCGGCGGAGCCGGCCCCCGCCAGGTCGAGGGTGAAGGTGGCCCGCGAGGCGATCTGCGTGGTGCTGCCGTAGGCGATGTCCTTGAGCGTCGGGTCGCCTTCGCGCAGGGTGACGCCGGCTGTGGCATCCGTCAGCCGGAAGGCCTTGGTGCTGTCCGCGGACAAGCTCATCGACACCGACGGGGTCACCGATCCGGAGTTGCCGACGATGACCGGGAACCGCGAGTCGGAGGTGTAGCCCGCGATCGGGGTCTCCTCGCGGTTGAGGTTCTTGTAGGCCCAGTTGTCGTAGAAGCTCGGGTTCGAGTTGTACGGGATGGACTGGAAGGTGGCGGTGTTCGTCGTCGAGGGCGTGCCGGGACCGCCGTCTTCGTAGATTCCCATGACGATGCGGATGCGTCGGTCGAGGGGCAACCCCGCCTCGAGCAGCGCCTTGGCCGCGAGCAGCGTCGCCAGCGTCGGGCCGCTGTCGTCCTGCAGGCCCGCCCCGTAGACCCAGCCGTCCTGGACATAAGGCGAGTGGTACGCACCAGGAGTGCCGAGGTTGCCATCGGCGTCCCGCCAGCGCGCCAGCTGTGCAGGCGAAACGGAAGCCGTCGGCGAGTCGAGATGGCTCAACGCCATGACCATCTCCGGGGCGTCCGGGTCACCGATCTCGGCGTAGACGTACTTGTCGGGCTGGCGTTGGACGACCACCGGGAAACCCAGGTCAGTGGCCAGCTTGACCACCCAGGCGAGCTTGGCGACCTTGCGGTCGTACTCGTTCTGGTTGGCTTCGGTGTTGCTGACCGGGAAGGGGTACGCCGTCGCGGCCGTGCCGCCTCGGGAGATGGAGTCGTAGCTCGACCCGTCCAGCATCGCCCCGATCAGACTGAGCGGGTCGTAGGTGCCGTCCCCCGCCCGCGCGCTGTTGACGCGTCCAGCCAACGCCTCGACTTCCGCGTGGATCGCGTCGCGCTCGGCGTCGGTCACCGACAGGTCGTAGGTGGCGCTCGGCTGGAAGGGCTCCTCGCCGACGCTGGTCGCGGACGCGTTGGACGGGACACCCATGGACAGGAGCAATGACATGCCAAGTGTCAGTGCAAGAGGTTTCTTCCGCATGCCGTGATCTCCCCGAGATGGTCAGACCCAAAAAACATAGGATGAATTTCCTTGTACGCGAGACCCTTTCAGGGGTCTCCCAGCTTGTCAATGAACCTTTCCCGGTAACGGCTCGTGGCGCTGCGTGACCAGGTGGCGCGGAGCGAATGTGTCCGAAGTGGAGGACGACGGGCGCGGCGCGCGCGAACATCGACACTTTTCAAGAGGGTCACCATCATCGATGCCAGCAGGGGAAACCCCATTCATCTACGGGCCTCGAAATAGAGAATGGCCTCTTTTCGATGGTCCCCCATGAATCGGGACGGCGCTCTCGACGGCTGTGCGAAGCAGACAGCCACCGCGCGCGCTATTGTCAGCGCGGCGCAGGGAGGCGTCGACCCGGTGGCCGCGGCCACCCCTCTGGTCACGTACGGCGAGAGCCTGATGACGCTGGCGCTGCGCGGTGCCGCGCGGCCGTGCACGCGGGGAGGATCGTCACCTCGCCGGGCAACCCGTTCGTGGACCGTCGACCGGTCTGGCGGCGGGCCGTGTCGGGGCTTCCCGGTGCGGCGAGGCCAGCGTGAGTACGGTCCGAAGCCGCGAACTCGGTAGTCGTGGTCAGAGCCTCCACGGCAATCGTCGCCGTGGAGGCTCTGACCACTGTTGGCCGATCGGTTGGCTAGCTCACAGGCGCGGGTCCTGTTGGACCTTCAGGGCGTTGAGGATCGGGTCGCCCTCGCCCTTCTCGCGGCGAAGCTCGATCTTCAGATCGCCGCCGGCGTGCTCAACGGTGACCGTGTTCAGGTCCGCGGTCAGCGCACCCACCTTCGCCTGCACGTCGTGGTCGTAGAGCACGACCTTGCCGTCGGCGAGAACATCGAAGGCGCGCTTGCCAACCTTGACCTTCTCGATCTCCGCGAAGTCGAGGCCGATCCGGTACGTCCCGGCGGGGGCGTTCTTGAACACGTAGCTGAACGTCTCGCCGGTTCGCTGGGTGCGGAGCAGTGCGTCGTCCGTCGTGCCGGCGATGTCGGCCTTGGTGGAACGCGCCTTGCCGCCGACGTAGCCCCACGGCCGCGAGCCGAGTTGCTGGTCGGGCGACCAGAAGAAACCGTCGGCACCGACGTGTCCGGACCCGCCCACGTCGACGCCCTTCCAGTAGGCCGAGGTTGCCAGGCGGACCGGCTTGAGCTGGGCCTCACCCTTGCCGGCGTTCGACGCCACGAGTACGTCCCCGACGAGCACGCCGGGCTCGACGGCGGCGTTGTCGGCCGTCGCCGTGACCGTGGTGGACTCGCCGACCGCGAGCGTGACCGCGTCGGTTGCGGCCGCGCCCGTGAGGGTCAGCCACGGAAGGTCGGCGGCCTCGTGCCCGCCGTCGCTGGTGCGTTTCTGTTCGCTGAGCCGCACCTCG
Source organism: Micromonospora sp. CV4 (assembly GCF_003667455.1). Lineage (NCBI taxonomy): Bacteria > Bacillati > Actinomycetota > Actinomycetes > Micromonosporales > Micromonosporaceae > Micromonospora > Micromonospora sp. CV4. Next base: position 128,305 of record NZ_RCVI01000278.1, read on the forward strand.
AGCGGGGCGGAGCCGGTGTTGGTCACGGTCACGTCGGCCGTCGCCTTCTGGTCCTTGTCGAGGAGCCAGTCGAGGTCACCTGCGGTGACGGTGGCGATGCCCGTGGTCAACGCCGTGTCGACGACCTCGGCCTGATCCTTCTTGGCGATGGTCACGGGGTGGCTGGCGGTGACGTAGTTCGGCGTCTCGACCTGCACGGTGTTCTCGCCGACCAGCGCCTGGGCCTTCCACCGGCCCTTCGCGTCGGTCGTGATGACCCGTTCACCGCTCGGTCCCTTGAGCGTGACGATCGCGCCCGCGATCGGCTTGCCGTCGTTCTTGTCGGTGACGGTGCCCTCGATCGTGCCCGCGGCCGGGAGGGTGTACTCCAGCCCCAGGCCGGCCTTCAGGATGGGCTGGTTGAAGGAGTACTGGCTCGCGGGGTTGCGCGTCAGGCTCTCCAGGCCGACGGTCGCCGACGATCCCCCGGTGAGGGGGTTGTCGCCGCCGACGCCGTCGCCGTACCCGATCTGGATCCGTCCGTCCGCGATCAGGGTGACCGAGAAGCTCACGCGAGCCGTCCGGTCGTCGTAGAAGGTGGCGTTGCGCCACTCGATCACCTCAGCGGCCAGGCCGTCCACCTCGGTGGTGCCGAAGTAGATGCCCGCCTGGTCGTCGACGAGCAGGTCGTCCCAGAGCGGATAGATCGCGTCGAACGTGTATGGCGACGGCAGCTCCGTGTTGCCTCCCACGGCGCTGGCCTGGTCGAAGATCAGCTGGCCGTTCGTCGTCACGCACACGCCGTCCCAGGCCGTGTCGTAGAACGGGAACAGGAAGCTGGAGTCGAACCACAGCACGCCGCAGACGTCATCGCCGTGCCACCCGGACTCCTCCGTGCCCTGGCGGTAGAGCCCGTCGGTCACCTTCATCGAGTACGAGCGACCCGCGGGGGCCACCGGCACGGGGCCCGGCTCCGGCTGCTCGGGCTGGGGCTCCGGCTCCGCCGTGTCTGCGCGCGGGTCGAGCGTCACCCGCAGCGCGGCAATGGTCGGAGGCCGTAGGCCCTTCGAGCCCCGCAGCTCCACGGTCAGCGGACCGCCCTCGTGCTTCACAACGGCCGTGCGCCAGTCGGCGGCGTTCGGCCCCACGGCCGCGGCCGGGTCGTAGGCGTACTCCGTCAGCGTTCCGTCCACGAGGACGTCGAACACCCGCTTGCCCTTGGCCACGTTCTCGATCTCGGCGAACCCGAGATCGATAGCGTAGGTGCCCTTGGGCGCGTCAGGGAAGCGGTAGAACAACTGCTTGTCCGGCGTGGTGCGCTGCGACTGGAACAGCGCGTCGTCCGTCGTACGTTCGATCCCGGCCTTCGTGAAGGTGACCTTCGTCTTCCCCTCGTAGCCCCACGCCTTCTTGCCGGCGGCCTGGTCGCCGGACCAGGTGTAGCCGGAGCCGTCGGTGAACTTTGAGCCGCCGGCGTTGACGCCGACCTGGTACTTCGTGGTCGTGAGCGTCACGGGAACGTAGGTCTTGGACTGGCGTCCGGAGTCGGACCGGACCACGATGTTCGCGCCGAGGACGCCTGGCTTGGCGTCCTTCGAGGAGATCGAGACCTTGACGGTCGTCGACTGACCCGGGGCAAGGGTGCCGCCGGTCGAGGAGAGCGACAACCACGGCAGGTCGGTGAGCAGGTCGTCCTCGACGTCGACCAGCACGACGTCATCGGCGACCTGGTCCGCCGCCCACAGCGCGCCGGTCGAGTCGGTCTCGAGGCCGCCGCCCTGGCCCGCCTTCTGGCCCGGGAACCACCACGCGTTGACGAGCGAGCAGTCGTCGGGGTCGACCTGCAGCAGGCGGGTGGCCCTGTTCGAGGTGAGGTCGGTGTACCAGATGGTGTCGGACGTCTGGTTGTAGGCCAGGCCCATCACCTCGGGCAGCGGCGGGGCGCAGAAGGACAGCAGCGCACCCGCGTTGTCGTGCGACGTCCCGGCGACGGTGCCGATCATGCCGTTCGCCCGGCCGCCGACGTAGAACACGTCCTGGATCGGGTTGTAGGCGAGTCCGGTCAGCTGCAGCGTGGACCAGTCACCCTTGATCTGCCGGGTCTCCTTCCCGGTTTCCCGGTCGAAGCAGTGGATGTAGCTGGCCGGGCTGTCCTCCATCTGGCACATGTCACCGGTCTTGGTGTCGAGCGCCATGTCGAACGCCCGGTACGCGGGGTTCCACGACGCGTCGAAGACCTTGCCGGTCGGCTTGCCCGTCACCGTGTAGGCGGTGTTGGTCCGCGCGTTGTAGTCGTGGACCCAGACGTCGCCGTCGTACCCGACGCCGGAGGGCTCCTTCTCCTGAATCGTGCCCGGGATGGCGATCCGGGTGATGACGTCTCCGCCGGAGGTCACGCCGACCTTGCCGGCCGCCTGTGCTTCCGCGGCCTTCGCCGTCGCAGCCTTGCCGTCGGCGTTCGACGGCTTCATGCCGCTCGCACCGTCCTTCCACGCGGTGAGGTCGATCGTGCTGGCCGCACCCTTCCCGGTGCGCGTGGTGGCGCCGGCGGCGTCGAGCTCGGGGTGGCGCGCGGCCTCGCCCAGGTCGTACGTCAGCGCTGCCGAGCCGGTGTTGGTCAGCGTGAGCGTGCCGACGCCCTTCTGGTCGGTGCCCAGCACCGCGTCGAGGCCGTCGGACTTCAACCCGGCGACACCCGTGGTCAGACGTGCGTCGATCTTGGCCTTCGCGTAGAGCTTGTCGAGGGTGAAGGGGTATGCCGCGGTCGTGTAGTTCGGCGTGTCGACCGTCATGGTGTAGTCGCCGACCGGAAGCTGGCGGTGCACGATGCCCGTCCCGTTGGTCGTGACGGTCTCGACGAGCCCATTCTTGTTCGTGAACGAGACCTTGGCCCCGGCCACCGGCAGCCCGTCGTTCTGATCGACGACGGTCGCGTCGAGATACCCGAAGTCGGGCATGTCGTAGGAGACGATCATCCCGTCGTGCAGCACCGGGGCGCTGTCGGAGAACCGGATGCCGTCGACGCCGGCCCAGCCCTGTATGCCGGTGGTGGCGTGGGCGCCGGCGGTCACCGGGTCGTTGGTCCCGATGCCGTCGCCGTACCCGAAGATCACGGTGCCGGAGCGGGTGAGCGTGGCCGAGTAGCTGACCGGCTCCGTGTACTCGGACCGGGTCGGGTAGGCCCAGAGTTTGGCGTTGCGGAACTCGACGACGAACGCGTCCTCGCCGTTGACCTTGGTGGCTGCCGTGAAGACTCCCCCACCGTCGGCGAACTCGACGGGGGTCTGGACGTAGAGCGGGAAGATGCCCGCACCGCCGCTGCCGGGTCCGGTGGAGGTGTCCGGGGAGATCACGCCGCGCAGGCTGACGCCGAGGGTGTCGTGGCTGCCGTTGTAGAGCGCGATCGGGAACGGCAGCTTCACGGTCGCCCACACGCCGCTGGTGAACTCGACCGGGTCGGTGCCGCGCAGGTACTCGCCGTCGGAGACGGCGCAGCTGTAGCCGCCCTTGTCAACGACGAGCCCGACCGGGATCTCGCGCGACTCGTTCTGCGCGCCGACGGTCAGCGGGACCGTCGTCGGCGAGTAGCAGGCGTTGGGCTTGATGGTCAGCGTGTACCCGCCCTCGGGGACACCGGTGATCGTGAACGCCCCGTTGGCATCCGTGCGTACCGGCTTCAGCGGTGTGTCCTTAACGGAGACGTCGGCGTTCGGGACGGGCTTCTTCTTGTCGTCGACGACCCTGCCGCTGATGTCGTGCTTCGCGGCGGCCGTGAGCGGCAGCGTGACGGAGGTGTCCTGGCCGAGGGAGATCGTGACGTTGGCGGTCGCGGTCAGGTAGCCGAAGACCTTGGTGCTGAGCTGGTAGTCGCCGACCGGGAGGTTCGTCGTGAACCGGCCGTCCTTGTCGGTTCCGATCGACCGGCTGAACGGCCCGCTGATCGTCACATCGGCGGCGGGAACCGGGGCGCCGTTGGCGGTGACGACACCGGTGAGGGTGCCGCCCTGCCGGGGCGCGAGCTCGAGCAGGCGGACGAGGTCGAGCCGGCCTTCGCCGTACTTGTTGTTGACCTCGGCGGCGCCGCCGCACTCGGTGTCGTCGACGTCGACGGCCGACTCGCCGAGCAGACGGCGGGTCTGCTCGACCTGCCCGATGAGGGTCGGGTCGTAACTCCACAGCGCCGCGACGGCGCCGGCGACGTGGGGCGCCGCCATCGACGTGCCGGACATCTCGGTGTAGCTGTTGCCCGGGTAGGACGAGCGGACGGCGACACCCGGAGCGGAGATCTCAGGCTTGATCCGGCCACCTTCACCCTCGCCCTTGCGGGAGAACGACGCGAGCGTGCCGCTCGAGTCGTACGCGCCGACGGAGTAGGCACTCTCGGCGGAGCCGGGCGAGGAGACGGTGTCGCAGGCCGCGTACGGCGTGGTGTTGCCCGATGACCAGGCGCTGAAGATGCCCGCCGCGGTCCAGGCCTCGTCGATGGCCTGGAAGAAGTCGTCGAAGCTGTGCTCGACGGTCTGGCCCCACGAGTTGTTGATGACGTGGGGGCGCTTGGACGGGTCGGGGTTGTTCCCCTGGACGTCGGTCGGGGCGAGCAGCCACCAGCCGGACCGGAGCAGCGATTCGACGCCGGTGCTGTCGCAGCAGCCGTTCGTCGCGATCCACTGCGCGTCCGGGGCGACGCCGACGTGGTTGGTGCCGTCGTCGCCGACCATGGTGCCCATGGTGTGCGTGCCGTGTCCGTTGTCGTCGCAGGGTGCGCCCGTGCACGTGCCCCGGGTGCCCATCCAGTTGTAGTTGTGGTCGATGGTGCCGTCGGGCTTCGTGCCGCGGTACTGGTGCATCAGGGCGGGGTGGTCGAATTGAACGCCCGAGTCGAGGTTGGACACGGTGATGCCCGCACCGGTGGCCCCCATGGCCCACGCCTGGGGGGCGTGGATGGCGTCCAGACCCCACGAGACGGTGCCATCCTCGGCGGCGGCCTTCGGGGCGGCTGGGCGGGCAGCCTGGTCAGCTGGGATCTTCTCGTCCACGGGCTCGACCAGCGCGACCTGCGGCGTCGCGTGGATCTCGGCGACCTGCGCCTTCGAGGCCACGTTGAGGGCGAGCTTTTCGGTGCCCTCCTTGACGAGCACGGTGTTGGCGATCGGGTAGGAGGTGTATTTGACGCCTGCCCGATCGAGTTCGGTGGAGACGGATGCCAGAGAGTTCTTCGCCGCTGCGGTCAGCGCGTCGTGGACGAACTGACCGCGAGCGGTCCAGTCGGTGATCTTTTTCGCCGGCCCGAGGTCGGCCTTGGTGTCGAACGTGATCCAGAAGTCGGAAGCCGGCTCCGTGCGGAAGCGGTCCTTGAGGTTCGACGCGATCTTCTTGTCGGCAGCGCCGGGATCCGGCTCAGCGGCGGACGCCGGTGGTGGCTGGATCATGCTCAGGCCGACCGCCACGGCCAGCGAAGCCGCGAGGGCTTTGAGTCTCATATGGGTCCTTTGACCTACAGGGGTTGATAGGGGTCGTGGTTCTTGTGGTCGTCAGCACCGTCGGCACCGTCGGCGTCGGGGGCGTCGACGCGCGGCTCGCGGGACAGCTCGGGTGGTGGCTGGTGCTCGATGGCGGCGTCGTCACGCGCGACAGGTCGCTCAGGCATGCATTGCCATAGGGCTATGGATCATGCAGTCATGCTCGGGGGGACGAGTGACCTTCGCTATCCAGCGGATACGTCAATATTCACGACGGCGGCTCGAGGGAGTCCTCTTCTGCGAACACTCCGGCCTCCACCGCCTTGACCGCGAGCGCGGTCCGGGAGGTCACCTTCAACTTGCGCATCGCCGCACGCAGCTGTTGATCCACCGTGGCCGGTGACTTGGCCAGGATCCGGCTGATCTCCCGGTTCGTCTTGCCGGCGACAACCAGTTGGACCACGTCGAGTTCACGAGGTGAGAGCTGGTCGCCGTACCCTCGCCGGCCGCCGCGCCACAATCGCGGGACCTCGGCGCCGTGTTCGCGAAGCCGCTGTGCCACGCGGTCCGCATCACCGCGGGCTCCGAGCCTGAACAGTTGCTCGTACTGTGCGGCCAGCAGCTCTCGGCCCTGTTCGATCTGGCCGTGTGCGATGAGCGCCTCGGCCTGACGCTCGCGGGCGAGCATCGCGTCGTAGGGGCGCGGCAACGCGCTCCAGGCGCGCGCCGCCCTGTCGTACGCCGTCGCCGCTCGGGCGTGGTCCCCGGCTGCGGCGAGCAGCAGGGCACGGCATACGGTGAGGGCGGCGCGGGGCGCAGGCGCCGTACGGCCACGCAGTCCCCTGGCGAACTGGTCACCCAGGCGTGTCGCGGTCTTCAGGTCGCCGGCGGCGAGGTGCGCCTCGATCCGGGCGGGGACGAGGTCCGTGGCCCAGACCCAGATGCCTTTTCTCCGGACGGTGTCCATCGGCTCGTTCGTGATCTGCAGCGCCCGGCCGCTGTTTCCGTCCGTCAGCCACAGTCTGGCCAGCGCAGCGGCGGCCTCCATCGTGTCGTCGGCTGCGCCGAGACGGGCAGACTCTTCGAGGACCAGCCGGAACTGCTCCTCCGCAGCGCGCCGCCGTCCGGCTGCGGCTGCCAGCCGGGCCGCGAGGCGAATGCTCCCGAGGTAGTGCGCCGGCCGGTCCCGGTCGACATCGGCGAGTGCCGCGCTTCGCTCCGCGAGGCCCTCCCACCGGCCGGTGAGCCACGCCAGGTTGGCCTGTTCGAGTCGGACGTTGTGCTGCAGCCGGGACGCCTGCTCGGCCTCGGCAAGGCGCATGGTAACGGCGAGGTGTTTTTCCGCGTCGGCGTACCGGCCCCAGATCAGTGCGCCGGTGCCGACATTTGCGTGGATGCGGGCCACGTCGAGACGCTCCGCCGACGTCGCGCCGTCGATGGGCAGGCCGGCGACGACGTCCCAGGCCTCCTCTTCGCCGAGCATGAGCAACGCGGCGGCCCGGTTGCCGGCCAGGTTCAGCCGCTCGGCGGGAGAATCGAATTCGGCGGTGAGTTCAGCGGCGCGATCCAGCCAACGCCGATGGGTCGACGCCGGCCACGGTCCCGCATAGGCCCATCCGAGGTAGGTCATTGCCCGAGCCGCCTCGACCGGGTCATGGTCGAGGTTGGCCACCGCCTGCTCCAGCTCGCCGAGTGCGGCCTGCGCCTCACCCCCGGTGATCAGGAGCCGACCCAGGGGGTTGCGGATCTCGGCCTGCTGGCGGGCGGAGAGACCGGGGGTCTCCAGCACCGAGCGCATGGTGCGGATCACGCGGTGGTAGACCTCGTCGACCGGTTCACGACGACCCAGTGCGGCAACTCCGGCGATGCGCGCGACTCGTGCCCGATCCGCTGGCGGCAGCACGGCCCACGACAACAGATCGACCAGCAGGTCGACCGCCTTGGTGTGGTCACCCGAGGCCATCGCCAGCTCGGCACCCTGCTCGGCGTACCGCGCCCAGGACCGCGTCTCGCCCGCCTCACAAGAGTGGTGGGCAAGGCGTGCGACAGGCGGCGGATGGATGTCCTCCAAGGCCCGGCCGGCCAGCAGGTGGAAGTGTCGGCGGTCGGTCAACGGGATCGCTTCGTAGACGGCCGTGGCGGCCAGCACATGCCGGAAGCGCCACAGGCCGCGGTCGTCTCCGTCCAGGACGCCGGCGTTGGCCGCCTCCGCCACAGCGCCTCGACACGCAGCTGGGGACAGGCCGGCGGTCACCGCGATCGTGGCCTCCGATGACCGCTCAGCCAACGTGGCCGCGGCTCGCAAGACCTGCTGCGCCGTCGGCGACAGACGGCCCACCCGCTCCCGGGTGGAGTCGCGCACCGTCGGCGGCACCTGTAGCTCGCGCAGCTTCAGCCGGACCCACTGTCCGTCGCAGAAGACGAGGTCGGCGCGGTCGCACATGAGGCGAACCGATTCCTCCAGCGCCAGAGGAACGCCACCGGTCCGCTCGTGCATGAACGTCGTGAACTCCTGCGAGATCGGGTTGCCGTCCAGCATCGAGGACACCAGCGCCGACGTGTCGTTGGGTCGCATCGGCGCCAGGGCGATCCTCAGCTGGGTCACGCCAGCAGGCAACCGGGACGTCAGCCGCAGCAACAGCGATCCGACGTCCACCTCCTCCGGCCGATAGGAGATCACGAGGCTCGGCCCGTCCGAGTGCTGTCGGGAGGTGATGAACAGCAGGAACTCCAAGGTCACCTCGTCGGCCCAGTGCGCGTCCTCGAGCACGAGAACGTCGACACGCAGGGCCCGCAGCAGCTCGTCCAGAGCGCGGAACAGGCGATGCCGTGCCGCCTTCGCGTCGTCCAAGGGCGGCAGTGCGGCCGGCAGGTCCGAGGACCATTCAGGGAACAGGGGCCGTAACGCACCCGCAAGCTCGGTGAGCCGCAATCGCGACACCGGGCGGTCGATCCCACGGAACGCGTCGACGATCGGCCCCAACGTCAGCGACTCACGAAGCGGTGGGCACACCGAGACCAAGGCGGTGCGCTGGTTCGGCGCGGCCAACCACTCTCGCAGCAGTCGGCTCTTCCCGATCCCCGCCTCGCCCTCTACCAGCACGATCGCCGGTGGCCGGGCCAGGGCACCCCGAAGCGCCGCCATCTCCCGATCACGACCCACGAAATGCGGCGTAGAAACCGTCGGCGAGGTCCTGTCGTCCTCGGGCGAGGGGTCGAGCATGCGTGATGATCTCGCTTTTCGCTGCTCGGGCGCAACTACCCGCCCGCTACGCATAGGTAACCACCCGTATGCCGACCGGGAGCGTGGGCGGCGCAGCGATCGGCCGGGGAGACCCGAGCCCCGCGCCACCATGGCAAGCGCGCGGATCGTGGCCACTGTAACGTCGTCCCCCGGGCGCGTGTCGCGCAGCTATGGCCACACCTCGTGGCACCTGGGCCTGCGCGAAATTCGGCAGTCGTGAGGCTGTCTGCGGTCTACCATGGCCCGCCGTGCTCACAAATGAACAGATAGTCGGACAGGCGCTGGATCGGATCGAGGCAGGGTACGTCTTTCCTGCGAAGGTCGTGGAAATCGGTGCCGCGATTCGGCGCCGTCTCGCGGCAGGCGAGTACGACGACCTGGACGGGCCGGTGCTCTGCGAGACGGTGACCGCTCACCTTCAGGAGGTGTGCCCGGACAAGCATCTGCGGCTGCTGTGGTCGGACCAGCCGCAGTCGCTGGATCCAGCGGACGAAGACGGCGGGCGGGCCGCGTTCCTCGCGCTGCTCAGGGCGGAGAACCAGGGGATCCGCCGTGTCGAGCACCTGGACGGGAACGTCGGGCTCATCGACGTGCGGCGCATCGCGTACGCCGATGAAGGCGCCGACGCGATCGGCGCGGCCATGCAACTGGTCGCCCTCAGCTCCGCCCTCATCCTGGACTTGCGCGCATGCGTCGGCGGCGCACCGGAGGGAGCCGCGATGTGGTGCAGCTACTTCTTCCGCGACGATCAGGTGCACCTCAACGACTTCTACGAGCGGTCCACCGGCACCACACGCCAGTTCTGGACGACCGCGCACCTTCCCGCGCCGCGCTATGCCGACCGCCCGGTCTATGTGCTCACCAGCGCGATGACGTTCTCCGGGGGCGAGGACGTGGCGTACACCCTTCAGGCGCACGGCCAGGCCGTCGTCATCGGTGAGACGACACGTGGTGGCGCGCATCCGACGGCCCGCCACGCGGTCACCGAACACGTCCTTGTGACCGTGCCGACCGCCCGGACCATCAACAGCGTTACCGGCACCAACTGGGAAGGCGTCGGAGTGGTCCCCGATGTACCCGTCCCGGCAGACCAGGCACTCGACACGGCACTCAACGCCATCCGGGGCGCCCCGGGCGCATAGGCGCGGGGCTGCGTCCCAGCCGTTCGCTCGAACAAGGGACTCGACGCATCGGCAGCTCGGCATGCCGGCCGGGATTGTTCAGACGCCGGGGTTTCCCACGTCGGCGTGGAGTGCGTCGCGGAGGTTCGCGGCGGCGTCGGCCGGCCGGAGGTATCCGGCGGCGATGTTGCGGACGTCGGCGGTCACCACGCGGGCCACGTAGCCGGAGTGGGTCCGGTAGAGCTGGTCCAGGGTGGCCTCGTCAAACGGCTGGTAGGTGCCGAACAGCCCGCAGAACGACTCGCCGGCGTTGTCGCCGGTGTTCAGTGCGGTCGGCACGGCCACCTGCGACAGCCGGATCCCGCCGCGGGCCAGACCGTGTGCGTCGCGGGCCTTCGTGCCGTCCGGGTTGAACACCAGCGGCGGCGCGGTCGGCGGCGGGGTGCCCCGCTGCACCCAGCGCACCAGGTGGGCGTACGCAGCGGCGGTGACGTGGTGCATCGGCACGCGGCTGAACGGCGGTCGCGCGCAGGTGTAGACCGGGGCGGCGCCCAGGTCGCGCTCCTGAATCGGCGCCCGGTAGACCTGGCCGTGCTGGCCGCTGTGTGCCGCGCCGGCCACCTCCCACCGGCGGAACCGGTCGGTGTCGGCCGGGCGGACGGGCGTGCGCACGTCGGTCTCGGACAGCACCTGGAACACCGGCTCGTCACCGACCCGGGTAGGCGCGGAGCCCACGATGAAGCCGTACCCCTCGAACACGGGCTGCACCTGGGGCAGGACCCGGTCGTAGTAGACAGTCATCCGGCCGGCCGACTGGGAGGCGCCGATGGCCAGCACGGTGCGGGCACGCAGCCGGCCCAGCGGCGAGACACTCCGCGGGTCGGCGACGGCCCTGCCGGCCTGGGCGAAGATGTCGTACGAGAGCTCGTCGCCGACGTATCGTCCCCCGCCGGTGACGTCGAGCCCGCCGTACCGGGTCGGGCTCCAGCCGCGCAACTGGTCGACACCGACCCGCTGGGCGGAGACTCCGATCCAAGCGTCGCCGGCGCGGATCGTCGCCTCGGCGTTCCATAGCGCGTCCAGGTCGTACCCCGCCGTGACGTTCTGCCACTCCACCAGGGCGATGCCGCTGAACCGGCGCGGGTCAGCAGGCCGGCGCACGACCAGCCGGGTCTGGTACGCCACGTCGGTCGCGACCCGGTTGCCGGCGGTGTCCCAACCGTCGGCGACGCCGGAGAGATAGAACTCCTCCTCGACGTAGCCCTTGGCGGCCAGGTCGAACGGCGTCGAGAAGAAGGGGTAGGTGTCGGCCAGCCGCTTTGCGAGCGGGTCGCCCGGCACGGTGCCCGGGATCGGACCGTGGACCGCGGCGCGGGCGACCGGCTCCCGCTGCGGGGGTGCGGCAGCGCCCGCCGGTGCCGAGGCGAGTAGCGTGCCGACCAGGGTGGTGACCAGAGCGGCGGTGAGTGCGGCGGTACGCCGTGGACGTGTCATGGCGAAGACTCCTTCACAACGACTTTCCTGGCCGTACCATAAACGGTCTTCAATGCCGTCGGAACTGGGCGGCGGAGAGCTGAGACGGCTGTCGCAGCCGCCGCTCAGCACGCTTCGAGCACCGCCCGGGCGGCCCGTTCCGCTGTGGCGGGATCGGCCCGCCGCCCATGAATCAGCTCCGCGTACAGCAGGGACTCGACGATGCGCACGTACAGGAAGGCGGCGCCGTCGAGGTCAACCGGCGACCAGGCCTGGTCGCCGGCGGCGGCCAGGATGCCCTTCTGCGCATCGACGACCCGGGTGTGTACGCCACCAGCCGGCGTGAACAGCACTCGCGCGGCCGTCGCCGGCTCGTCGCGCAGGAAGGCCCGGAACGGCCGAGCCCGGCGGACCGCGACGGTGAACCGGCGGGTCGTCTCGAGCACTCCCTCGACGCCGGTGGCGGCGGTCTCGGCGCAGGCCTGGGCGAGCAGCCGCTCCGCGAGGCGCCAGAGCACGTCACCGAGCAGCCGGTCGCGGCTGTGCACCACCCGGTAGAGGGTGGCCCGGCTGACCGAGAGGCTGCCGGCGAGCGCGTCCATGTCGACAGTGGCGTTACGGAGAAAGAACACACACCCGCCCTGGACGACACGCTCCGCGCTGACCACCCGTCGCGACGGCACCGGCATTCCCCGACGATAACGCCGCCGTGACGCCGCCACCCCGGACCGCGCTTCCCAGCGGCGGAGAAACTACAGGGGCTGGTTGTGGACGGACCGGGCGACGCCTTTTGTCTCGACGGATCGTTGCGGCCCGCCTACCGGGTCAGATGATCCCCGAGCGGTTCGTCCTCGCCGACCTCATGCCCCTCACTAGACACGGAAAGATCGACACCGACACGCGTTTCGTTCCCTTTCCCGTGGACGGGACAGCCGCCGTCACGCTGCTCCGATGCCGCCGGAGGTAAGGAGCCAACGGCATGCAGGCATTTACATCTATGCGCCGACCGATTACGGTGATCGCAACTCGAGTACCCAGTGGGTTGCAACCCTCACAGAACGTAGCTGCCCCTGCCTACGCGCGGGCACGCACGACGTGACACGGGAGATTTGCCTTGGGTTCCGACGTTCGACAGCCCTCATCCGATCAGTCACCAGCCTCCTCTCACTCCGCCGCCGTTCAGCGGTCGCTGGTGAGCCAGCACCTCCGCCGACGCCCGCGCCCGCTCTTCATGGTGGCGGCCCTGGCAGCGGGGGCCCTCGTCCTCGGCGTCACGCCCCTCTGGGGGTCGGACCGCGCGGACCTCCTCGACGGCGCGGCCCTCTCCTCGACCCCCACCTACACCGTCGGCCTGCAGCCGCCGCAGGATCCGGGGCCGTTCCCCGGCAGCGTGACCCCCACGTCCCCCACCATCACCATCGCCGGCCAACGAGACGGCGAAAGCACGTTCAAGGTCGTCAAGTACGACCAGGTGCAGCCGAAGAACCCCGGCCAGATGGACTTCGACCACTACCACACCGGCATCGAGATCCAATGGTGGCTGCGGAAGTGGGCACACGAACGTCCTGACATCGTCGACCTGCACATCGTCGGGGAGAGCTTCAGCGGCCAGCCGATCTACCAGGTGACCGTCACGGACAAGTCCACCGGCGCGGACACCGACAAGCCGGCGGCCTACTTCGAGGGGAACCGGCACTCCGGCGAGGTCTCGTCGGCCGAGAGCTCGCTGTGGCTGGCGCACCACCTCATCACTAAGGCCGGCCGCGACCAGAAGGTCGACAAGCTGCTCGACGAGAAGACCGTGTACATCCGTCCGGTCAACAACCCGGACGGGCACGACATGTACCTGTACACCGCCCAGACCAACCGGTCGACGGTGCGGCCGTACGACAACGACGGGGACGGCAAGCGCGACGAGGATCCGGGTGAGGACCTCAACGGTGACGGGTACCTGAGCCAGATGCGCCAGTACGTCGGCGTCGGCAAGGGCACGCACGTCGTCGACGAGCGGGACCCGGCCAGGAACGCCATGCTCAACGTCGGCGCGGGCAGGGGCGACTACCTGATGTTCTCCGAGGGTACGGACAACGACGGCGACGGTCGCTACGACGAGGACGGTGTCGGCGGCCTGGACCTGCACCGCAACTACCCGTACAACTGGCACGTCATGCCGGAGGACGACGCCACCGACCGGAACCTGACCCAGGGCGGCGCCGGCGAGTACCCGCTGTCCGAGCCGGAGACCCGGCACGTCTACACCTGGCTGATGTCGCACACCAACATCGGCGCCGTCAACAGCATGGACACCCGGGTGCCCATGCATCTGCGGGGGCCCTCGACCTGCGACCCGGTCGAGTGCATGTACTCGACCGACCGCAAGCTCTACGAGCACTTCGACAAGGCGGGGGTCTCGTTCACCGGCTATCGGCATGCCGGGAGCGTCTACATCGACTACGCCACCCGCAACGGTGGCGAGCCGACGCCGCTGTTCGGGCACGGCCCCGACTTCGGCTACTTCCAGTACGGCGCCGTCTGGTACGGCGACGAGATCTGGAACGGTGGTGACTTCACCGACTACGACAAGGACGGCAGGTACGCCGACTGGGAGCGGTCGCGGTGGTGCGCCGAGAACGGGCGGACGAACTGTTTCCTGCCGTGGACGAAGGTGGAGCACCCGAAGCTGGGGGCGGTCGAGATCGGCGGCATCAACCCGAAGTTCTGGTCGCAGAACCCTTCGGCCGATCTGATCGGCGGGTGGGCCACCAACCAGGCACGGTTCAACCTGTATCTGACCGAGTCCCTGCCGCAGGTCGACCTGAGCGACGTGAAGGTCAGGAAGCTCAAGGGCGCTCAGGGTGACGGAGCGACGCACGAGATCACGGCTTCGGTCCGGAACACCGGCCGCATCCCGACCGCTCTCGAGCAGGCGAAGGAAATCAAGATCGTCGCTCCGGACACCGTGCAGGTGGAGGGCGCGCGCGCCGTCGGAACCGCACCCCAGTTCTATCTGGACGGGGGTGACCGGCAGAAGGTCCGCCTGCGGGTCGTCAAGGCCGCCACCGACACCGTCACGGTGAAGGCTGTCAGCGTCCGGGGAGGCCTGGACTCCGCGTCGGCGCGGCTGAACTGATCGCTCGAGAGGTCCACGTCCCGCAGTGTGGGGCGGGGACCTCGCCATGTCGTCCCACATACGCGCGTGCGGTGGCCGAGCGCAGGAGTGCGCTCGGCCACCACGACCCACGTCAGGTCAGCGCTGACCCCCCAGGTACATCGCGTTGAACAGCAGCCGGTAGGTGCCGTGCGACTGGGCCCGGTGCTGCGGCTTGAAGCCGATCATCACCACCTGGCCGTCGCCCACCTTCGCGGTCACCACGGCCGCCTTGCCGCCGATGACGTCCTCGCCGAGGAGGAAGCCGCTCTTCAGCAGCTTGGTCTTCGGCCAGGTGGCCGCCACCGTGACACCCTGGGCACCCTCGTCGACCTCGAATGCGGGGCCGTTGGCGACGAACGCCTACGCGTTCGGGCCGAACCCGGCGGCGACCGGGTCACTGGCGTCGAGGTTGAGGTTCAGCACCGACCCCGGGATGTTGTAGGTGGTCTCCGGTACCCCTTCGGTGACGTCCTTGACCGGCACGCCGAACGCCTTGATCGGCAGTTGGGCGGCCTTGTTCAGGGTCACCACCGTGCCGCCCGCCTCGACGAACGCCTTCAGGTTGGCCACACCCGCATCGGTCATTCCGCCGGTGTACTCCGGCGGCAGCGAGCCGGCCGCCCGGCCGTTGCGCATCGAGTTGTAGGTGGCGTCGGGCAGCACGATCGTGTCGAACTTCGCCCGCAGGTCACCGGCCCGGACCGACGCGTTCGTCAGCTTCTCGTACTGGAAGCCGAACTGGTCCAGGATCAGCCGGGTCCAACCCTCGTCGTAGTTGTTGAAGCCGTCGTACAGTCCGATCCGGGGCGCGACGAGTGCGGTCACCTTCGCCGGCTTCGCGTCCACCGCGGCGATGCTGAGCCCGAACTGGGTGGCGAGCCGCGTCACCCGCGCGTCGGTGCCCGGACGCGGTGTGACCAGGAACGTGCCAGCCGGCAGCTTGCCCGTGCGGGTGGTCACCGCAGCGCTGCTGTGGAAGACCTTGTCCCCCGCCGCGAGCAGGGCGTTCACGGCGGCCGAGCTGTCGTTGACCCGGGGGTCGAGGGCGTACGCGTACTTCGGCGCACCGGCCACCGCGCCGGTCGGCACCGTCGGCCAGTCGACCGCGACGGTCTCGGCCCGCACGGCCTGATCGAGCTTGTTGACGGTGACGCCCATCTGGAACGAGAGCGTGTATCCGGTGATGTCGTACGGCGGCTCGAGCGGGCCGCCGGGGTAGAGCCGGCGATCCGGGTAGACCTGCGGGTTGAGCAGGTCCAGCACCGCCGCCCGGTAGGGCTGCGCCTCCCGGACGAGGTAGCTGCCGGCCGGATACCTGCGGTCGCCCACCGTGAACGGCTTCACCGCGCGCTCGACCCGGATGTTGTTCCAGCGCAGCTTGTCCACCAGCTTCGTGGCGGTCGGGAAGTCCGCCTGATCCGCGGGGATCACGTAGGTGGTCGAGGCGCCGTTGCGCCCCCCGTCCCGCGCCATCTGCGCCGCGCCGTAGAGCAGGGCCTCGCGGTCGTCACTGGCCACGCGAAGCATCGCCCACGAGGCGGTCTTGATGTAGTCGCAGCTCTGCGACAGGTGCCACTCGCCGCCCTTCCAGGGGCTCGGGTAGAAGACCGAGGGCTCGCTGGTGGAGGTGCCGTCCGCGAAGGTCTTCGGGAAGGTCGCCGGGTCGTAGACCCGCGGCGTCGCCGAGGCGTGCGCGGTCTCGGTCAGGATGCCGATCTGGTTGTGGTAGTACGGCGCGGTCCGCGCGCCGCCGTTCCACCAGATGTCGTACGACTGGCGGGCCAGCGCGCCGCCCTTGTCCTCGCGTTCCAGCCGCTGGCCCATCGCGTCACCGACGATGTTGACGCCCCGGACCACCTGGGGGTGGATGTTCGGGTTCAGCGGGTCCTCGTACGGCGGGATGCTGATCCGGGCGGGGAAGACCGCGGTCTGGTGGACGTTGTGCATGACCTGCGGGATCCACTCGTGGAACAGTTGGCGCCCGACGTTCTGCGTCTCCTGCAGGTTGAACATGTACCAGTCACGGTTGTTGTCGTGTCCGGCGTACTTCTGGTACAGCTCGGGATAGCCGGCGTCCTGGTAGGGCCCGCCCAGGTTCTGCCGGTACCACTCGGCGACCTTCGTTCCGCCGTCCGGGTTCACGTTCGGCACCAGCAGGGTGATGAGGTTGTCCCGGATCTCTCGCGCCTCGGACGTCTCGCTGGTCACCAGGTCGTACGCGAACTGCGGGGCGGTCTGGTGCCCGGCAACTTCGGTGGAGTGGATGCCGAAGTCGACCCAGGCGATGGCCTTGCCGCCCTTCGCCAGCGCCCGCGCCTCGGACTCGGAGAGCGAGTCGCCCTGCGAGAGGCGTACCGAGGATTCCCGGTAGCGCTTAAGGTTGGCGTCCTTGAGGTTCTTCTCCGACGAGACGATGGCCATCAGCTGCGGCCGTCCCTCGCTGGTCTTGCCGATCTCCACCAGCTTCATCCGGTCGCTGGCCTTGTCGAGCTTCCGGTAGTAGTCGGCGATCTGCTCGTAGGTGGCCAGCTTGTAGTCGGTACACGGCGTCCAGCCGATCACCGACTCCGGCTTCGGTACCCGGTTCGAGGCGGTAGCGGTGGTCGCCGACGTCAACACCGGCGTACCGACCAGAGCCAGCGCGCATACGACCGGCAGCGCCGCCCGAGACAGTCTTCGTTTCACCTGATACCCCTTCGCAGTACGGGACGGAAAAGGGTCCGGCAGGGGCGGCCGCGCCAACTCGGATAGCTTGATTCAACAGGCTTCGATCGATGTCCGAAGCGCTCAGGGTGGCAATTGAGGAAATCTTGAGCCTCACCACCCGCAATGAGGAAAAACGAACGGCGGGCATCGACTGCCCGCCGTTCGCACGTCACTGGCTGAGCTCGGCGACCTCCTCAGCCGTCAGGCGGGGCACCGGGGCCGGAACCGCACCACGCGCGCCGGCGTCGGTCGGCGGGTCGGCCGGCCGCCGCAGATGCCAGTCCGTCACCGCCTGGTAGGCGGCCACCACCGACAACAGCCGGTCTTCGGCGTACGGGAGGCCGCCCAGGATGGTGCCGATCGGCAGCCCGGCGGCGGTGGCCCCGATCGGGAAGGCGATCTCGGGCAGGCCCAGGATGTCGAAGGGCACCGGGTCGGTCTGCACCACCACGTCGCAGCCGTCGAAGAGCTCGGTGAGCACCCGGTCCAGCAGCAGCAGCTTGGCCCGCTGAGTGGTGAGGAACTCGTTGCCGCCCAGCAGCGCTCCCTGCAGCCAGCTGGTCACCGACACCCCGAAGCCGCGCAGGTCGGTGCGCAGGTAGGGCATGAACGGCTCGGTGCGCTCGGGTAGCCGGGCGTTGTTGAAGGTGCTGCCGGTCAACAGGCTCCACTCGTCCGGCAGCGGCACGTCCACCAGGGTGGCGCCAGGGATAGCGGCGAGCTGCGCCAGGTACGCCGCACGGGCCAGTGCAGTGGGCGAGGTGCCGTTGGCGAAGCCCGGCAGCACCCCGATCCGGGTGTTCCAGCGCAGCTTGACGCGGCGGCGGTGATAGACCGGGCTGGCCGCGTCGATCAGGTCGGGCACCTGGGGCAGGCCCTGACTGCGCGGGTCCATCGAGTCCTCGCCGGCCATCGCGGTCAGCATGATCGCGGCGTCCTTGGCGTCCCGAGCCAGCGGTCCCGGATGGTCGCGGGTGTAGGTGAGCGGAATGATGCCGGCCGCCGAGACCCGGCCCATGGTCGGCTTGAGGCCGGTCAGGTTCTGCGCGTTGGACGGGGCGGTGATCGAGCCGCCGGTCTGCGTACCGATGCCGGAGGTGGCCATCCGGCCGGCGACCGCGGTGGCGGTGCCGGTGGACGACCCGCCCGGGTCGATGCCGCGGTCGGTCGGCGCCCAGGCGTTCACCGTGGTGATCACACCGGCTGGCGTGGTGGCGCGGGTGGTCGCCAGCGGGCCCATCTGGGTCTTGCCGAGCACGATCGCACCGCTTGCCTTCAGCCGGGCCACCGCGGTCGCGTCGTACGGCGGCACGAAGTCCTGGAACAGGAAGGAGTTGGCGGTGGTGGGGACTCCTTCGGTGTAGTAGTTGTCCTTGATGGCCAACGGGATGCCGTGCAGCACGCCGCTTCGAGGCCGGCGTGCGGCAGCTCTCGCCGCCGCGATGGCGGCGTCGGCGAGCACCAGGTTGAACGCCTGGTAGCTGCCGTCGTACCGGGAGATGCGGGCCAGGTACGCCTCGACCAACTGCTCCGGAATGAGTCTGCCGGCGCGGATGAGCCAGCCTGCCTCGGCGATGGTCAGCTCGGTCGGCTCGGCTAGTGCCGCCGGCCGGGGCTCGGTGTAGGCGTTGGGATGGTCCAGCGGCCGTCTCCTCGTTCCCGGCCCGGTGTTGGTGGACAGGCTGCTGCTCGCCAGCGCCACCGAGGGCAGTCCGACGCTGGCACCCACGGCTGAGGCGGTGGCCAGCGCGGCAGCGCGGGCCAGAAATGCCCGGCGGTCGACCGTACGATCGAACGGTTCGGACGTCATGCCTTCCGCCATTCCGTGCTGTTGGAGGGGTACAGGACCGGCACGTGCTGCTGCGACAGCGCCTTCGCGACCTCGGGATCGGTGCCGACGGGTGCGGGTAGCTGGTATGCGGCGAGCGTCGCCACGGTGCCCCGCACGAAGGAGCGCAGGGAAGCGAGCACGGAGTCCCGGCCGGGCGAGCCGGTCTCGGGGTCGGCGGTGGTCCCGGGCGGAAGTTGGTCGAGGTCGATCCCGAGCGCGGCGAGCCGGGCGCGGATCAGAACGTTCAGCTCAGCATCCGTCGGCGGAGTAGGTGCCATGACACTCCCAGGGTTGTTGCGTGATCCGGTCGAGGTGAGCTGACCGTAGGCCGGCCGCCATTCGCGACAACCCGCTGCGGGCACAAGTTGAGCAACATTTGAGTTTGCCGATCACCAGCGCCCTCGACGCACCATCGCTCCCGGCATGACCTCGTCAACGTCGAGACCAGCAGAGTCCACAGAGGAATACTTCTGCCGGTCAACCCGCTCACACCCCCGTTCCTGGCACGGTTGGGCCTTCCGGCCAGACGTCGGAGGTGGGTCGCGCGACCCGTTCCAGACAGGGCATAGTGGCCCGCGGCGCCATCGACCGGCGATGCCCGCTCTTGGAGAAGGTGGTTGGAAGTGACGACGCGCTTATGTGTCCGATGGACCCGAGCGGCCGCATTGATCACGCTGACCGGGGGGACGCTCGCGGTGTCGGCGGCACCCGCGACGGCCGCCCCGGAGACCGTCCGCATCCTGAGCGTGTCGGCGGAGAACGTCAAACCCAACGAGACGGTACGCGTGCGGTTCCGCGTCACCAACAACGGAAGCGGGGCCGAAACGGCCATCATCGTGGTCGGCGGCGGCTTGCGATGCACCTCCGGATGCCGGGCAGAGCCGAACCTCGGACCTGGCCGGAGCCAGACCTTCGACACGACGCTCGTCGCCCCCGCGGCTCGCCCGGGTGAGATCACCGGCCTCAACATCTCGATCGGCGTGCGGCTGGCCGGGCAGAACACCTATGACTACAAGATGGTCTACGTCCACGGCCCGGGCGCGTCGTCGTCCGGCGGGGACAAGCCGGCGGCTGGGGTGCGCGGGGTCTCCGGCCGGGTCCGCGACGCTGGCGGACAGGCAATCGGCGGCGTGGACCTGACCATCCGGGACAGCGCCGGGCACGAATTCCGGACGACCAGCAGCCCCAGCGGTCAGTTCTCGATCACCTCGAGCGCCGGCAAGACAATCGCCGAGGGACCCATCACGGTCCGCGCGGCGATGGACGGCTACCGCACCGCTCGCACGACCGTACGGGGCAGCGCCGGTGACGTCGCGACCGTGCGGCTGACTCTCTCTGCGGTGGCAGCGCCCACCAAGACGTCGCCGTCGCCCGCTGCAGAGGCAAGCCCTCTCGCCGCGGCGGGCGACGACACCCCCGAGGCTGCGCCGCCCACCCTCAAGGCCGTCAGCGACGAGGGAAACAGTTCGTCGCTGTTCTTCCTCCTGGGCGGCGTGCTGGTCGCTGCGGGCCTGGGCGCGCTCGCACTGGTGGTGATGCGCCGGAGAAACGCACCGGAGGCGGCGGCGGAGACGGATGTTCCCTCGACGACCCAACTGTTGGCGCAGGCCGGTGGGAGCATGGCCGACGCTCCTACCGCGGTACTGCACACCGGGCCAGTGGGCGGCGGGTTCCCGGGCTCGTACGGCGCACCCTCGCAGGGTGGCATCCACCAGAACAGCTACCGAGGTTGAAAGATCTGGAGTCCAGATTCTGTTCGGTGCGCATGTACCCATCAGAGGTAGAACAGCGGCTCGGTTGACCAGTGTCCGTACGCTCGCGAATGTTTCGAGCACTATCGGGAGGACGATCTATGTCGATGTCACGGGACGCGAGTGGGGACTTCGCCCGCATGCTCGATGCCACTGTCGGAGCCCTTCGGGCGGTGAGCCCACCGCCGGAAGACGAGGAAGCCGCCCGGCAGCGGCGGATCGGCGAGGCAGCGGATGGCCAGGTCCGTGCCGAGTTCGGTGCCGACGGTCGGCTTTCGTCGCTTGCCGTGGATCCGCGCTTGATGCGCCTGGGCTCCGCCGAGCTGTGTGACCGGATCGTCGAGGCGGTAAATGCGGCGATCGACTCCATGCGTAGCGGCGCCTCCGCGCCGGACGCTGCGGACCTTACGCAGCTCACCGAGCAGCTGCAACAGGTCCGGGATACGGCGGTGCCGCGGCTGAGCACGTTTCTGCAGACATTGACCGAGGCGCAGGCCCGGATGTCCGGCGGGAGTGCTAACCGGTGAGCGGCTTCGAGGTGGAGCCGACGGCCCTGCGGGCAGGCGGTGATCAGGTGATCGGCGCGTCCGAGCGGTTCATCGGGCAGCTGGAGAGTTTCGAGGCGCAGATGGCCGGCTACGGCGAGCCCTGGGGCGGCGACGACATCGGCTCGCTGATCGGGGTCGTGTACACCGGGGTCTCGGCCTGGGTGTTGGACTGCATCGGTGTCGCTGCCGAGGAGATCGGCGCGGCGGGCAGTGATCTGACCGCGATGGCCGAGAACTACGAGTCGGTTGAGCGCGAAGCTGCTAACGCGATGCGCGGCATCCTCGGAATGCTGGGGTGAGGGATGGGACTTCAGCTACCGGGTGAGCTGGTCACCGCCCTCGGTTGGATCGGCTTCTCCTGGCCGGAGGGCGACGAGGAGAAGCTGTTCGAGATGGGGCAGGCCTGGATCAATTTCGCCGGAACGGTCGGCGACGCCTCCGGCGAGGCTGGGGCGGCCGCTGCGGCGGTCATGTCGCAGCAGAGCGGCGAGGCGATGCAGGCGTTCGCCCAGTGGTGGGCGAAACCGGAGAGCGGGCCGGGCACCCTGCCGGACTACGCGCAGGCGGCGATGCTTGTCGGCACCGGCCTGATCATCTGCGCCGGGATCGTGCTCGCGTTGAAGATTTCGATGATCGTGCAGCTGGCCATCTTCGCGTTCCAGGTGGCGCAAGCCATCGCAACCGCGGTCGTCACCTTCGGCGCGTCGCTGGCGGAGATCCCGATTTTCCAACTGATCACGCGGGAGATCATCGGTCTGCTGATCGACCAGGTGATCACGGAGCTGATCAGTGGCTAGCCGGAGCCGGAAGCGAGGTGGCGCGGCCAAGCCGAATGAGGGCAACCTCGTCGGCGCGGCGGTGAAGAAGGCCTCCGCGCCCCCGGTGCGGCGCAACAATGACCTGCCCGAGGTCACCATCCGGGTCCAGCGCAAGAGCACGCACCACCGCACCGACTTCGACCGCAAGATGGCCGCCCTGAAGCGGCTGAGTGATCAGGGCAAGTTGTTCAAGCAGGCGAACCCGGTGGCGCGCGACAGCAGCATCACCGGCGGTTTCAAGGACCGGATCATCCGGAAGATCCACAACAAGTACGTCAAGAACAACAAGGGCAGCGACGCGCAGAAGGCCAGGGACAAGGCAGCGGCCGAGCGGATGGAGCAACGGGTACGCGACCAGAACCCCGATCATGTCTGGGAGCTGCAACTTGGCGGTCCTGACGAGGTCAGTAACCTGAAGTTGATGGACGCCGTTACCAACCAGGACATCGGCACCCAGATCAGGGTGGAGATCATGAACCTGCCGGACGGCACGCCGATCCGAATAGAGGTAGTGGATTGAACCCCGATCTGCGGGAACTCATCGAGGAGCTGCGCGTCGATCTGCTGGCGGACGAGGACAACACCGTCAGCTGGGGAAAGATCAGCGCGGGCGCTCCGGCCGACACGATCCCGGCGGAGGTC
Organism: Micromonospora sp. CV4; assembly: GCF_003667455.1. NCBI lineage: Bacteria > Bacillati > Actinomycetota > Actinomycetes > Micromonosporales > Micromonosporaceae > Micromonospora > Micromonospora sp. CV4. Next base: position 151,028 of record NZ_RCVI01000278.1, read on the forward strand.
CCGCAGCCGGTCCGCGAGCTGATGGAGGTCGCCGAGAGTATCGCGGCCGGCGCGTTCTACCTGCCTGGCATCTCCTCCTCACCCCGTATGCAGGCCGGCCTGGACATCATGCCGGAATACACCGGCGTCGCCGCCGAGCCCGACGAGTGGTACTACTTCGGGCGCCTGAAGGAAGAGCCACTGCTGCTGCGGCGTGACTCCGGCGCGGTCTGGTACTTCCCGGAGGTCAGCACCGACGAGTGGTTCATCCGCGAGGCTTTCCAGCAGATCGCCCCGGACCTGGACTCGTTCCTCGCCTACTACGTGTTCGGCGCGGGCTACGCCGAGATCGGCTATGACGATGACGACTGGTGGCGGTTCCTTGAGGAGCAGGACCTGACCTCCCCCGGCGAGCAGGAGGACGAATGAGCGTGTCGCTGGCCGAACTCACCGCGCTCTGGGGCCCGGACGGCGTGATCGAGGTGCCGACCGACCTGCTCGGCGACGTGCTCGCACCGGGGGTCCTGCCGGCCGGTGCCGCCCTCCCGGTCGAGGTGCCGATCCTGTTCACCGCGGACGTCACCGCCCCGGGCATGACGCCGTTCGGCAAGCTGAAGATTGAGATCGGCGACGAGGGCCCGCGGATGTACGTCATCCTCGGCAGCTCGCCCGATGACGCCCAGATGCTCTTCATCCTTGACTCGCAGAACGGCTCGGTCATCCTGCTGGACCTCGCGACGCCGAACTTCGAGCACGTCAACGCCTCGTTTGCTGCGTTCGTCGAGTTCCTCTACAAGCTCGGGCAGCTTATCGACACCGACCCGGGTGGCAGGGCCCGCGCCGAGCGCGCCGCGGCCATCCGCGCCGAGCTGACGCGGGTCGACGCGTCCGCATTCACCGACCCAGAATCGTGGTGGAGCATCGCCTTCGACCAGCTCGAGTCCACCGCCGCCTGACGCACCGAACACGCGACCGTCAACGTACGAGCTCAGCGACGAACGAGCTGCGCCGAAGTACGTGCCGGACGGCGGCCTCACCAATATCCCGAACGGGTAGCGCCGAGCGGGCCGGCAGACCTCCGGTCAAACGCAGGTCTGCCGGCCCGGCCGCTTACGCGCGAGCCTCCTCACCCAAAGCGACCTGATGTTTGCCTGCCGCAATCACCGTGACGCGGTGGTGACATGATCCACGGTGGACGCATCGAGGTCGGCGAGCTGGTAGTCCAGCAGCTGCTCCTGGAAAGCCAGCATCAGGCTGGCCAACAGGCCGCTGAGGGCCAGATTGGCCAGCATGAGCACGATCATGCGGGGCACTTGCGGCGGGGTAGCCGTAGCGGCGTCGAGATCGGTAGCGGCGGTGCTCGGCGTCATCATCGGCAGGGATCAGATCACACGGCGTGTCCGGGCGAGCTTCGTCAGCCCTGCACAATCAGCTACCGTGACTGCGAGGCAGCTCGCTACGTATCGATCATCGACCCGCCCAGTTCTCGTCACCCCGCTACCGCCGAATGCGGCGCAGACCCGAGTTGAACAGGCGGGCGAAAGCCGCACCCGGTCGAAATGAGGTGCTTGATGATCCCGACGCCTGCCAGGCTGCGCGGCATGGACGTTCGTCTTGAGCCGTGGTCGGAATCCGCGCTCGACCTCCTGCGCCGGATCAACACTCCGCAGATGCGCCGATACGTCGGCGGTCCCGAGCCGGAGGAACGACTGCTTGCCCGGCACCGCCGATACCTTGCCATGCCGGCAACTGGGCGCGGTTGCATGTTCGCCGTACTGCTTGGCGACGAGATGGTCGGCAGCATCGCCTATCACCAGCGTGACTGGCAGGGCGAGCAGATTTACGAGACCGGCTGGAACGTCCTACCGCCCTACCAGGGCCGAGGCATTGCCTCCGCAGCCGGCAAGGCCCTGATCACCATCGTCCGCGAGGTTGCCCGCCACTCCGACGCACCCCACAGCCTGCACGCGTTCCCCTCAGTCGAGAACGCCCCCTCCAACGCGCTTTGCCACCGCCTTGGCTTCACTCTCCTCGGCCCCTGCAATTTCGAGTACCCGCCGGGTAGCGGCTCCCTGATGCGCAGCAACGACTGGCGCATCGACCTCGCCAACTCCGGCCGGCCTGCCGTCACGCCGCGGCGCGACCGCCTGTGACTTCGGCACAGGCCCTAGAACGTGTATCGAAGTCGGCTACAGCGATTCGTTGATCGTGGCGATGGTCGCGGTGGCTTAGTGGCGGACGGTGGGGCGGCTCGGCCGGATCCGCCGTCCAGCACCTCACGGCGGCGACGGACGGCCACCCGGCCACCGGCACCGAGACCTTCCGGTCCGCCTGATCACCCGCGAGTCCGCCACCCGCTGCGCTAGAGCGCGCAGGATTTGGAAGCATTTCGTCCTGGCCAGGGCATGTTCGACTCCGGCGCAGACGGTGCGGTGGTGGGTGTTCAGCTCTTCTTTCAGGCTGGCAGGGTGCCGCCGCCGGCGGGCTTGCGGTATCACCTCGGGGTTGCCGCGATAGCCTGCCGACGGTTGACCCTGGATTCGAGGGGTCAGTAGAGGGATCAACGCCGAACACCTCGTTGACGGACGCCTTCGACCTGCTACGCGGCGGCGTTCTCCGCGAACCATCGACGACCCCGACCTGCGGCGCCGAGTCGCCGCCTACCTCGCCGACCAGCAGGCCATCACCATCCGCTACCACCACGCCCGCACCGCCGACGACAAGAACGGAGCCCTGCACGATCTACTGCGCCACGCCGACACCAACAGCGACCTCATCGACGACGTGATCAAATACCAGGCAGACCGAGGCAACTTCGCCCAGTAGCCCGAACACCTCCGCAGGCCCAGCAACGCCGAGAAGGCCCCGCCGCCCGACAAGCACCCTCGCGGCAGCCACGACCGCACACCAAAGCAGTGAGCCAGCCGAACCAAGGCCCCCGACCAAGATCCGACTGGCTCAAAAATGCTCTACAGGATCAAGACCGGCCCGGCAAAGCCGGGCCGCGCGCACGCGCTACAGGCCTACGGCCCCCGCGCGCACGCCCACCAACACCGAGTCGACCAACTACCGGCCGGGACGACCCACCAGTCAAGGCCGTAACGATCCCTTCACGATGCGACCTGGGCGAGTGGTTCCGGGGATCGACGCCGCTCCGCTACGCGGCGCGCCACCGGAGCCCGCATCCGCCGTCATCGCGGATGGACGCATCGACACATCGACATTTACGTCCTGCTTCTGACGGCAACGGTGACGGCAACACAGACAGACCACCCAGGCCGTCAGAACACTTTGGCAGCTCAGGATTACTCACCGCATAATATTTCTGGTCGCCGCCCCAGCATTTCAGCCTGTCCCTTCACCCGCCGTCAGACCTCAAATACAGTGGCACCAGAATGGAGCAATCAGTCGGCCCCCTCCAACCTCTGCACAGCGCCCTCCATTTCATGCCATTGGTACCCCGTGCGCAGGAAAAGTTCGCGACGGCTGAGGCTCGACATTACTAGTTCTGTCAGCAAAGGCCAGCGGCTGGCCCAGACGGCAGGAAGATCTATCCGAACCTCGTCTTCAGACTCGCCCCCATGGCGCACTTTTGATTTGCTAGCGACGTCGCCATCAGTTCCAACGGATGGGTCCTGGAAATCAATTCGGATCCGGGCGACACGGTCCACCTCATCTCGAACTGACCTCAATGCAACTATCAGCCGTTCGAGATCATCGACTGTCACGCCCAGCTCACGCAGTCGCGACTCATCGAAATTCGTCGCCTGATACGTAACTTGGAAAGCTATCTCAAACTGGTTGCCAGTCAGAACTATCGATCGCATAGGCTCCGCCCGTCACTTCAGGATGTTATCGAACCAGTCTTCCCCACCCCTGGGAGTGAAGACTGTTCCAGCATCGCCGTCCTCGATGACAACCGCTCGCTTGTCGGAATCCCAGTAACCAACTCGTCCGTTGCGGAGGTAACGGACCCGGACATTCGGCACATTGCCATTAATGACACCGTCGACATAATAGCCGAGAGCCTTCGGGTCGACACCCCTGACGAAATGGGTTCCGTCACCGTCGGGACGCAGCGCCTCGCCGTTCGCGTGATTGGCAATATTCCGAGATACGTCATCCAACTCATCGCCGCAGGTGTTGTGCACCAGCACTGGCGTGCTGCCGGCCATCACATAGTACGTGTGGATCTCGGCAACGTTCAGGTTGTAGGTAGTCTCCCGCTCCGAGGAGGCTGAGACCTGCTTGCCGACCTTCACCGCGACGCCGTTCGGCGTCAGCAGCTTGTCGCCCGATTGAAGCGCCTGCGCCGGCTGCCACTTCCGCTCTGCCGCATTCCAGAACGGGTGATCCTCCGTCGTCTTGAGCTCCGCCCCGGCGACCTGCAAGGCGCGCAGGTCGTCCTGGTGGATCCAGAGGTGGGTGACCCTGCGGCTGCCCTTCTCCCCCGTCTCCGGATCGGCAGCCTGCACCTCGTCACCGACCTTGAGTTCGCTGATCGGTTTGGTGCTGCCATCGGCCATGAGCACCCGGGTATCGCCGCTGAAGCTGCAGAGGCCGAGGGACACCGACTCGACCTCCACCGCACCCCGGCGGGTCAGGTTGCGCAGCGCGCCGAGTCCGGAGCCTCCACCGCTGACCAGTGCACCGGTGGCAGCGAATTCGCCCTCGGCCGCGGCAGCTTCCATGAAGCAGGCGGGACCCGTCAGGGCACAGGCCAGGGCGCCAACGATCAGCGCGGTCTGCGCCAGTTGCTCCAATTTGGAGAGCTTGTGGAACGGGTTGTTGAGGCTGCACTTGAGCCGGTCGTTGCCCATCACGTCTGAGCAGAGGAAGACCCAGTTGTCCTGGTACTTCGACGCCCAGTCGCGAAGGTCCCCCCAGGTCATCTTCGCCGAGCCCGTGTACTCGCGCGCGCGGATCATGTCCCGCTTGGTCTTGTCGAGCGGCGCCGCGTACGTCATCACATCGTTGATCGTCGGCGGCTTCTTGTGGGCGTACGGGTCCACGGTGTTGCTGCACCCGTTGCAGCCGTCGTTGTGCCCGTCGACGTAGTGGTAGTCGCCGTTGACGTCCTCGTAGTCCGCCCCAGGGGCGCAGGCGTCGTCCGAGCACGCCTTCTCGCCGGTCGGGTCGCTGAAGGTGATCGGGCTGTTGTTGCCGTAGGCGTAGGCGTTCCACTGCTGGGGATCGGTGATGTCCTGCACCGGGTCGACCGAGATGAACCGGCCCAGTTGCGGGTCGTACTCGCGGGCACCGATATGGGTGAGACCGGTCGTGTCGATGTCCCCGCCGACGAAGCCCTTCTTGTTCACCCAGGTCGACTGCTGACCGCGCGGGACGCCGTACGGGGTCTGCCGCCGGACCGTCACCGTCTGCTTCAACGCGTCGACGGCCACGCTCTGCGTGCCCTGGTGGTCGTCGAACACCCAGGTCAGGCCCGCGCCGTTGCGGGAGGCGACGGTGCTGCCACCGAACGCGTAGTACCGGGTCCCGGAGGTCAACCCGTTGTCGCGCCGGACCTCCTGACCGGGCAGGTAGAGCGTCGCCCCGGTGGCGTCACGGTGGATCAGTCGGCCACCCTCGGCGTCGTAAATGTTGCTGCCGGCGGAGGCCGCGGCACCCGACACGGAGGCCAACCGGCCCTCGGAGTCCCAGCTCAGCGACTGGGCGTTGGCGTCCGGCGGGCAGGTGTTCGCCGTCGTGCCGGCCGGGCGGCAGGTGGTGTTGCCCGCCTTGTCGTAGTCGAAGCGGGTGGTCACCGCGGACTGCCCGGGCGCCGCCACGGTCACCGACTTCACCGCGTGCGGCCGGACGACACCCTTGCCCGGGGCGGGCAGCTCGTAGGTACGGGTGGTGTCCCCGCCGAGCGCGTGCGAGACCTCCTTCGTGCGGTTGCCGATGGCGTCGACCGTCCAGTCGAACCAGTACGGAGCCGGGCCGCCGAGGTTGGCCACCGTCGGTGCGGAACCACAGTTCACACCCGCCTTCGGTGTCCAGGCGGAGGTGAGGCGGCGCAGGTCGTCGTAGCCGAAACACTGGGTGTCGGCCTGGCCGACCGCCGGCGCGTCCGCGACGGAGGTCATGTTGCCCGCGTCGTCGTACCCGTAGGTCAGGTCCGCGACCGTCCCGGCGGCGGTTTCCGGCTGCACCCGACTACGGGCCAGCCGGTGGGTGGTGAGGTCGTAGTCGAACGCCTGCTGGACGTAGACCCCGCCGTCGGTCTTCCGCGTGTTGATCGTCGGCTCGCCGTACATCGTGTACTGCTGTCCGATGACGTACCGACCCACGTTGATCAGGTTGGTGTCCAACGAGGTCGGCAGGCCGGTGACCGGGTCGTAGTTGGTGGTGACGGTCTCCGTGGTGAGGTTCGCGACCGCCGGCAGCGTGACCGAGGTCGGGCTGCCGTCGTAGGCCGAGTAGCCGTACCCGTAGGACCATGTGCCGGTGAGCCCGGTGCCCTCGACCGACGGGATCACGTACTGCACGCCGGTCGGCTGGTATCGGGTGTTGAATCCGGTCGGACGGATGGTGTACGCGTTCGCCGAGCCCGGCGGGTCGTACCGGGTGCTCTGCGTCAGCTGTCCCCGCAGGGTCTGACCGGTGTACAGCTTGTCGTACTTCCACTCGGCGCGCTTCGTGGTCGTCGACTTGCTGCCGTCGTACAGGCCGATCTTCCGCCCGATCTGGTCGTAGTCGTAGACCAGTACCCTGCCGTTGGCGTCGGTGCTCTCGATGACGTCGCCGAAGGCGTTGTGCTTGGTGGTGGTGGTCCCCTTGTCGGGGTCGCTCACCGAAGCCTGCCGGCCCTGGATGTCGTACGTGTAGGTCCACTCGTCGCCCGCGGTGTCCCGCATGCCGGTGAGCTGACCCTTGCGGTTGAAGGAGTAGCTGGTCGAGTGCTGCGGCGTCACGTGCTGGCGCAGCTCGACCGTGTTGCCACGCGCGTCGGTGACGGTCGTGACCGGAGCGTTCTTCGCCGGCGGGGTCACCTTCGTCGAGTCACCGAAGTACTCGGTCGTGGTGCGCCACTTCTCCACCAGGTTGGTGACGCCGTCGGTGCCGTAGAAGATCGAGGCCCTGGTGCGGCCCGCGTCGTCGTAGACGGTCCGGTTGAGCGCCGGAACCGACCACTCCGGCTCCCACCAGAGGCCACCGGTGGGCGCGCCGGGCTCGCCGTGCGCGGCGTAGCTGGTCACCGCCCGGCCGGCCTTGTCGTAGAGGGTGTCGGTGACGACCCGGCCGCCGCCCACGCCCGCACTCTGGGTCTGGCGTGGCCGGAACAGGGCGTCCTGGATCTGGTACGAGACCAGGTAGCCACCGCCGGCGTGCAGGGTCTTGGACATGGTGTACGGGTAGGCGTCCCGGTTGGCGGCGAACACGTAGGTGTGCTCCACCGACGGGCTGGTGGGGTGATCGGCCTTCGCCCACCCGACCTGCCACGCCCGGAACAGCCGGCCGAGGGCGTCGTACTCGCGCTCGCTGGCCCGCCCGTTGAGATCGGTGGACTTGGTGGGCGCACCCCGGTACGGGTCGATCTCGATGGACGAGCTCCAGCCGGTGGTGCCGCCGGCGGGATCGGGGGCGGTGGTGGTCACCTTCAGCAGCGGGCCGCCCGAGGCCGGCGTGTAGCCGGTCTTCGTGACGTTGCCGCGGACGTCGGTGGTGGTCAGCGGCCGCCAGTAGGCGTCGAAGGTGCCCTTGCTGACGACCTGCCAGGACGTGCCGGTCGTCTTGCTCCAGTCCTTGAGCTTCTCCAGCTGGGTGACCGCGCCGACCGTCGGCGCGGTGTCGACGCTGGTGGCGCCGTCGTAGTAGTTCCGCTCGTCGGAGATGACGTCGTCGGTGGTCTGTGGCGCACTGCCGCAGGCGAGGGCGGTGACCGTCGTCTGCTTGACCAGCGTCACCAGGTTCTTACCGGTGTTGCGGTTGTAGCTGTAGGTGGTGCACCGCTCGTCGCCGGTCTTGCCGGTGTCGCCGTCGTCCTGGACCTGGGTGACCGTGCCGTAGGTGTCGTCGAAGCTGGACTGGGTGCGTGTCACCCGCCAGCCGGAGGCCCCGTCGACACCGAGGGCGGTCCCGGAGTAGGTGGCCCTGGTGTTGGTGAACCGGGCGGTGACGGTGTCGCCGTTGATGGTGCGGGTGGCCGACGCCGACGACAACCACGGCACGTTCACCGTCTTCGACACCGGCTTGGTGTCGACGCCGTTGTAGACGATTTGCTCACGGACCATGCCTGCGAACTGGTCCTCGTCCTTCACCGTCTCGGTGCCCAGCGACGCCCCCACGGTGACGTCCCGGGTGCCGCCGGAGGTGGACGCCTTGTCGCCGTGCATGCCGCGCAGGTAGGTGGTACGGGTCAACGTCTGGCTCGGCGCATCACCGACCCGGGTCTCGACCGTCGCGTAGCCGCGGAACTGGTTCCAGGTCTTGCGCTTCGGCTTGATCAGGCCGTTGTCGTCGGCGTAGTGCCAGGCCGGCGCGCCGACGTAGGTGTAGAAGGTGTTCTTGACGGGCTGGCCGTGGTCGGTGCCGTTGACCACCACCATCAGGTCGGACTCGGAGACCTGGGTGACCACGTACTTGTGCCACCACTCGGTGACGTCGGGGCCGTCCGGGTCGTACGGGTCCGGCCCGATCACGGGGAAACACCGCTTGGTGTTGCCGTAGGTCGACGCGGGCAGGTTGCCCGACGAGCAGTCCGGCAGGCTGTAGGTCACCTGGATCTTCGCGCCGGTCTCGGTGACGATGTTGCCGATGCGCATCCGGTTGTTGGTGGTGTTGTTCTTCGTCAGCACCCGGTTGCGCAGGGCGACCGGCTCGAAGGTCACCGGCGGCATGGTGACCGTGCCGCCCACGTGTCCCGCGCGCACCACCGAGGTGAGGAACATGCCGGCGTAGTCGCTGCCGTCACCGACCGCCGGCCAGGAGTGGACGAGCGTCCAGGAATCCACCGCCTGCCAGGCCGGGGTGCTCCTGGTGGTGTCCCACACCTGCGTGGTGATCTTTGACAGCCGCTTCGTCGACCAGAACGTCGGCGCGTAGTTGCTACCGCAGTTGGCCGCGGCAGCGGTGCACTCCTGGTCCCAGGGCACGTCCTTCCAGTGCGCCGCGTCGTGGGTGGAGCAGTTGGCCTCGCAGCGGTCGGCGGTGGCGAAGAGTACCTGCGCGGTCGGCGTGATCGACCGGTCGGTGGCACCCCGGTCCCAGGTGCCGTAGTCGATCCGCTTCAGGGTGCCACCGCGGACGTAGGAAGCCTTGTTCGTCGTGGAGAAGTTCTTGGCGTAGTAGTTGGTCTCCTGGGCGTACCAGTACGACATGGTGTTGCCACGCGGGTCCACCACGTAGTCCAGGTTCCAGCGCCATGCCTGGTCGCAGAACGAGGACGCGAAGGTGGATCCGTTGCAGGGCTCACCGGCGTGGTTGCCGGCCACCGGACTGGTCCAGGTGGAGCCGGTGGTGGTGGTCTGCCCCGGCAGGTTGTGCAGGCCGAAGAAGTACTGCACACCGTCGGTGGCGGTGACCTTCCAGTACTCGCCGTTGTCGTCACCGTTGGACGCGCCGGACAGCTTCTCGATCTTCGAGCCGTCCTCGCTGCGGCTGTGCCAGCCCTTACCCGACTCGTACACCAGCTCGGCGCCCCGGCCGTTGAGCGACAGGGTGGCGTTCTCCGAACGCCAGCACTGGTCACCGGTCTTCTGGCTGTTGTTGTTCTCGCCGGTCATGTCGTCGGAGCAGCCGACGTAACTGCGCTCGATGTAGCCGGGCCAGTAGTCGAAGCCCTCGCCGAGCCAGGAGGGCTGGTTGTTCGACGCCTCCGACTTGCCGTCCACGGCGCTGCTGGAATAGGCCAGCGACATCGACGGGGCGGGGCCCCCGATGGCCGGCGGGAACTGCAGCGGGTAGGACCAGGAGAAGTCACCGGTGGCGCCCCCGGCCGACCAGGTCGAGGAGGCCGCCAGGGGCGTCGCCGAGAAGTCTCCCTCGCTGCCGGACGCGCCCGCGCTCAGCGCGACCAGCGTCGCGGCCGAGGTCGTCGCCGCGGTGGTCCGGGCGCCCGTCCCGGCCGCCGACAGCGGTACCTCCGCGGTGACCGTGCCGTCCGCATTACGGGACTCCAGCGGCGTGGCCGCACACCCGGCCTTCTGCGGGCTGGTCAGCGCGCAGTCGGGTACCTGCCAGAGCTTCAGCCGCGACGACCAGCTACCGCCGTACGCGTTCTTGAAGCTGCGATAGTCCACCGAGACGGTCGCCGCGCCCGCTCCGCCCGGCTTCGCCGCCGCGCCCGTTCCACCGGCGCTGCCCGAAACCTTCAACAGCAGCCCGTCCTGCCACTGCGCCGGCACGGCCGCGCGATCCAGCACCTCCACCGAGACCGCATCGGTCCGGGCGCCTGCCGCGCTGGGCGCCCGGCCCACCGACACGGGCAGGGTGCCGGCGCGCACCGGCGTCGCGGCGGCCTGCCGCTGGGCGGTCGACGCGGCGGGCAGGGTCACCGAGGCCCGGCCCGGCTTCGGCCAGACCGGCGTGGCGAGCTGGGCGCTGGGGACCTTCTTGACGGGCCACGCCCGACCCTTGGCCGGCCCGCCGTCGGAGTCCAGCTTCTCCTGTTGAGCCGTCAGGTGCGGCCGCGGCTTGGCCGCCGCCTGGGCCGGCACGGAGAGCACCGACAGGACGAGGGTGCCGGTCAGCACCGCGGCGACGGCGGCCCGCAGCCGGGTCCGGATCAATGGGGTACGTAGGGACGTGCGGGATGTGCTCAGGGGGTGTCTCACCCATGCCTCCACAGGCGGTTGTTGCTGAAGGGTGGTTTGACGCGCGGGGGATGGCCGAGGGGCGCGCCGGCCAGCCCGGAGGCCGACCGGCGCGCGCGCCGTGAGCGGTCAGTCGGTCGGCGTGACGTCCGCCACCGACTGCCTCTCGTTGAGCTGCTTGACGTCGACGTCGGTCAGCGCCCCCTGGTAGAGGCTGAGGTTCGACACGTCGCCGTCCCACTTGTCGACGGTCTGGGTGGCCTGGCCCGGCGGCGTGTACCGGGAGGCACCGACCCAGAGCGGCCCGGTGGCGTCGAAGGCGGCGGTGAAGGTGCTCGGGAACGGCACGGTGGTCACCCGGTCGCCGTTGACGTAGAGACGGACCTCACGGCGGCCCAGGTCGTACACGCCGACCAGATGGGTCCAGGTCGACAGGTCGTCCTCCGCGTTCATCTGCCGGGACGTCATCATGGCGTCCACGACGTTGCCGTTCTGGGGCGAACTGTCCAGCCCGAAGAGGCTGAACGACCACCAGTTGCCGGCGACCCCGTTCACGGTCTTCGTCCGCTGCCCGAGATAGAAGGCGGAGTTCTTGCTGCCGATCTGGGCGATCGCCGTCTGGATGCCGAGCGACTCCGGCCGCAGCCACACCGACACCGAGAACGAGTCGTCCGTCTTCGCCACCCGGGTGTCCTGCCAGGTGCCACCGACGTTCTTCATCGAGTGGCCGTACTCCGTGGTGACCTGGTTGGGGTCCTCGAGGCCGTGCGAGTCGAACCGCAGGAAGCTGCGGCTGTCGCTGCCGACGTCGGTGCCGAGGGTCAGCGCGAGACGGCGGCCGAACTGACCGGCCTCCGGCGCGTTGCACAGGTCCGGATCGGTCGACTCGACGTAGCAGGGGATGGCGGCGTTGAAGTTCCAGTCACCGACCAGGGTCGGACGCAGCATTCCCGGCTCGTCGAAGCCACCGGAGTTCGGGTCCTCGGCGAGCTGACCGGTGAAGTCGTGACCCACCAGCGCCCGGTTGAAGACCTGGACGTCGGCCAGGGATCCGGTGAAGAAGTTGTCGGACACCTTGGTGTTCATGGCGTAGTTGCGGCCGACGTGGAACGGGCCGGCGGCGTTCCATGCCGTCGTCCACGGGGTGGACGCGACAGCCGCGCCGTCCACGAACAGGGTCAGGGTGCGAGCGGCCTCGTCGTAGGAGAAGGCGACGTGTCGCCAACGGTTGACGTCGGCCCCGGTGATTGCGGTGGGCGCCTGCAACACCGTGTAGGGAGAACCGGTGCAGTCGCCGTTCCGCATGGTGACGTTCCACCGTGGCACTCCGGCGACCTGGACGATGCCGAAGAAGAAGCCGAAGTCGCAGGCGCCGCTCTGGGTCGCGATCGCCATGTTGTGTGGCGGCACGCTGGGCAGCCGCACCCACGCCGCCACACCGTACGACTTCGTCGTGTCGACGACCCGCCCGGACGTCGACAGGTACGAGCCGGCAGCGGGTCCGCCGAGGGTGGCGGCCTGCCCACCGACCAGGCGGGCGTCCGACGGCCAGGTGACGTTCGTCGCCGTCAGCGGGGTGTCGCCGCCCAGCGCCGGCTGGCCGTCAGCGAGAGCCTGCGCCTGCGTCACACCCGGGTAGCTCTCCAGGCCCCAGCGAGCGACGGCCGGCGAGGGCCGGCTCGCGGTGAACTCGGCGGAAGCACGCCCGACGTTGTTGGCAGCGTCGACCGCGGAAACCTGGAGCACGTTGAGGCCGTACCTGGGCACGACGAGCGAGACCTCGGCGCTCATGCCGCAGACGGTGCTGCCTCCCGACGGCGCACACCACCTGTTGGCCGCCACCTCGGTGGTCGGCGCCGTCCAGCCGTAGCGGAACTTGGTGACGGTCGTGTCCGACGAGCCGATGGAGAACGTCGCCACCGTGCCGGGCAGGGGGTTCGGGCTCGACGACGTGAGGTTGACGCTCACCTCGGGGAGCTTGGTGTCGACGAGGAACTCGCACCACGCGGACCAGGCGCTGGTCTTGCTGTAGGGCGCCGGGTCGGTCGACCTGGCGCGGAAGGCGTAGGCGCCGCCTTCGACCAGACCGGAGAGGGCTGCAGTGGTGGAGCGGCCGTTGGCCGGCACCGATGCTCCCGCCGGCGCCGTCTTGCGCGGCGTGGAGTCGTTGTAGCCGCCGGTGGTGGGAATCTGAAGCCACTCGTACGCGGTCCGCAGCGCCTGCCCGGTGTCGGCGTCCGGGAAGATCGCCGAGAAGGTCGGGTTGAGCGTGCCGATCCCGATCCGTTGTCCGGTGGGGCAGGCAACGCCCTTGACCTGAAGGTTGTTAGGCGCGCCGGGGATGGAGTCGAAGTCGACGATCAGCTTCGCGCTGTCCGGCCAGAACTTCTTGTAGCGGTCGGTGGTGGACTCCCCCGAGCCGTCGGTGGCGCTGCACGCGCAGAAGCCCATGGTGATGTTGGTCCACTTGTTGGTGGCGTGGGTCTGGATGACGCTGGTGACGGCCGAGCCGGTGAAGTTGACCGTCATGTCCGGCTGCGGCGAGTCGGAGCAGCCGGAGCCCTCGTTCGCGTGCGACTGCGCGGTCGACTTCAAGCTGTTCAGCTTCGGCGCCCACGCGGTCCGCGGCGTCGAGGAGATGCCCGCCGAGTGGTACATATACGTCGGCGTGTTCGTGCACGACCAGGAGTGGTCCAGCTTCATCTGCACGTACGCCGACTCGATGTGCTTGCCCTTCATCGAGGTCAGCGGGAAGTCGAAGTACGAGCGGTAGATCTTGCCGCTGTCGGGGTCCCGGCCGACCCGGGCCACCGCCGTGTCGGTGTTGTTGGTGTTGTTGTTCGTGGCGTATGCCCACCGGGACTTGCCCGTGGACCAGGCCGGATCGATGAACACCGGGTAGGCGGCCGCGGTCGACAGCAGGCCGGTGTCCGGGCGAAGCACCAGGTCACCACCATCGACCTCGACGCCGACGGCGGCCGTTGCCGCGGCATCGCCCGGTGCCGCCGCCGTGGAACGGCCGAGCTGTGCGCCGCCCTGGACGTCGCCGGCGGCCATCGACTTCGCGGCCGCCGCCGACGGCGTGGTGTTCGAGTCCCACATCACGGCCGGCTCGGCCGACGCGAGCACCTCGGCACCCGCCAAGGCGGAAAGCCGTCCGTCGGCGCCGCGCACCACGCGCGCGTCGCCGCCGAGGTCGAAGCGCAGGCTGCGTAGCGCGGGGTTGGCGGCGGCCTGCGCGTTCTTGACCGCGAAGACGTGCGTGAAGCCGGTCCGGGTGGCCCGCAGCACCAGGTCCGTGCCCGGTAGCACCTCCGGGTAGGTGGCCGAGTCGCCGCTGACGGCCGGCTTCGGCAGCCCACCCGGCCAGGACAGGGTCAACGACTTCCCCTGCCGCACCAGCGTCACCGCCGGGCGCTTGCCGCCGGCGGAGAACCGCACGTCGGCCACCGAAGCGGCCGGACGCAGCGAACCGTCCGCGCCGGCCCGGAGCGACAGGTCGACGGACGCCCAGGACCCGTCCGCACGGCGGACCCGCTGTGGCGTGACCGCCGACTCCGACGTGAACCCTCCGGACGGGTTCGCGAAGACCTGCGTCAACTCGGTGCGGGCGTCGGCCACCTCCACCCGGCGGCCGGAACGCCTCGCCTGGGCGACCGCGGTGGCGGCGTCCGGCGCGACCGACGGATTGGTGGGCTTCGGAGCGGGCGGCGCCGCCTCGACGGACGCCGGTGCGACGAGTAGAGAACCCACGAGCACAGCCGCAACGCCAGCGGCGGTGAATCGGGAACGTCTCAGGAAGAAGGCAGGCAGCATCGAGCGGCCAGTCACCATCTCAACCCCCGTGATTGAACATGAACCAGTGGCGAGACTGTAGGGCTCAGGCGACACCGTGTCTATATCAACCACTCTGAGTAACCCAGGATCGGACAAGATCGCCTATACGGAGACCGTCCATGACGGAAGGTGATGGCTACGGATCGCCGGGTCCTCACCGGTTCTGAGCGGCGCGGTCACCGCTGGACCGCCATGGCGACGGGCGACCGGCAACGAGCCAACCAGCGAGTTGCTGACCGGTCACCTCACCGAGCGCAGCCGTTCTCCGCACAGACGGGATCGGCCAGGGCAGCCGCGCGACTCCATGCAGGTACTCCGCCGGTAGGCACCCAGGCCCGGGCAGGTCTCGCGCGGAGCCGCGGCGCCACGAGATCGTCGGCGAACCGTCGTCGCTCGGCGACCAGAGCGTCCGCGGCGCCCGGCGTGCCCATCGAGATCTCGCCTTCGATGTGACCGGTGATCTCGACATGGCGGCGAACCTCCGACGCCTCGCACCGTCTCACGTCGTCGGCGTCGATGACCGCCGTCAGCGTCATCAGTGGCGGCTCGACCGCGTCGGCCAGGCAGGCGGCCAGCCGGTCATGCCCGTCGAGAATCAGGTACGAGTCCGGGCCACTCACCCACCACAACAGGATCGGCGGCAGCGTGCCGTCGCGGACCTGCTTGCGGTAGGCCTTCACCCGAGCGTCATCGGGCCGGGACATCGGTCGCATGGGCAGGACGAGGCCACTGCCGCCGTGGATGTACCAGTCAAGCTGCCCCCCATCGTCGTCGACCAGCAACTCGGACCACCGCTCGGCGGGCGGGGCGGGGTTGAGAAGCGACCCGGAAGCCTCCACATGGCTGTGCCCTCGCCCATTCGGCGTGCGTCCGCCCACCGCAGAGTTGGCAACCCGACCGGTAGCCACGCAGTCGCAGGTAATCGACGTGGTAGGAGGCAGCCCCCGCGACAGCCAGCGCGACGACGCCCGCGTCGCTGTACAGAAGTGGGCCGCCGTATCACCGCCGGCCCACTTCTATCGCGAAACCGCCGGCCGCCCCCCTCGTCCCCGGCGGCCGGCAACCGACGTCACTCGATGGGGATGACGTCCTGCACCTTCTCGGCGTCGAAGAGGGTCTGCACCCCGGCGTCGGTGAGCGCGCCCTGATAGAGGCCCAGGTCGTCGATGCCGCCGTTCCAACGGTCGGCCCATTGCGTCGCCTGGCCGGTGGGTGTGAACCGGGCGCCGCCCACGACCAGCGGACCCGTCGCGTCGAACGCGCCGGTGAACAGGCCGGTCGCGAAGGACACGGTGTTCACGAGGTCACCGTTGACGTAGAGCCGGATCTCCCGCCGGGATAGGTCGTACACGCCCACCAGGTGGGTCCAGGTGGACAGATCCCCCTCGTCCATGATGCGCGACGTCATCCTCGCGGTGATGGTCTTACCCTGTGAGTCGTCGCTGTCTACGCCCCACATCGTGAAGCTCCATCGGTACTCGGTGGTGCCATTGACGTTGAAGCCCCGCTGCCCGAGGTAGAACGCCGACTGCTTGGTCCCGATCTGCGACACGGCGGTTTGCGTGCCGAAGGCGTTCGGGTTGACCCAGGCGGACACCGAGAACGACTCGTTGGTCCGCAGCACCCGGCCGTCCTGCCATACCGGTGCCTGCGGGTCGGCGAGGTTGTTCTGGGACCGGCCGTACTCCCGGGTTGCCAGGCCGTAGTACGGGTCGGCCGGGTCGTCGACGAAATGCGTCGCGTCCAGCAACAGGCCGTCGTCGCGGTGACCGTACCCGACGTTGCTGCCCTGCGTCAGGGCCAGCCGGCGACCGAACTGCCCAGCCTCCGGGGCGCCGCACAGCCACGGATCGGTCGACTCCTCATAGCACGGAGTGGCACCAGCGAAGGACCATTCGCCCACCTTGACGGCCGCCAGCATGCCCGGCTCGTCGACGCCGCCGGACGTGGGGTCACTGGCCAGCTGACCGGTGAAGTCGTGAGCGACCAGTAGCCGGTCGTAGACCTGTACGTCGGTGACCCAGCCGGAGAAGAAGCCGCCGTTGGCGTCTGCGAGGCGGTCCCGACCGACGACGAGCGGCCCGGTCGCCGCCCATCCCAGGCCACGGTTGGCCATGAAGGTGCCGGACGCGGTGACGGTCGTCGGCACGCCGTCCACCCACAGCGTGATCTTGTTGTTCGTCGCGTCCCAACTACCGGCGAGGTGGACCCACCGATCGGCCACGGCAGTGGTGGGTGCCACCGCATTCTCGAGTACCACACCGATCTTGTCGGCGTCCGGGATCCGCATCCGCCACTTCTTCGCGGTGCAGTCGTAGGTGAGGTAGAAGGCGCTGTTGTGCGCACCGTCGGCCGAGAGGACGGTCTGGTTGCCTCCGCAGGTGGTCGACCTCAGCCGCACCCAGGCCGCTACCGAGAAGTCGTCCGAAGTGTCCACCACCGGCCCGGTCGCCGTCAGGGCCGAGGCGGAGCCTCCCTGGAAGGTGGCCGCCTGGCCACGGACGAGGTGCGCGTCCGAGTCCCAGGTGGTCGTCCCGCCGCTGAGTGGCGTGTCACCGGCGAGGCTCGGTTGGCTGTCGGCTAATGCCTGGGCCCGGGTCGCCCCGGGGTACGTCTCCAGGCTCCACCGCGCGACCGCCGGCGACGGGCGCTTCGCGATGAACTCGTACGACCCGTACCCGATGTTCCCGGCTCCGTCGACAGCGGAGAAGTAGAGGACGTTCAACCCGTACTTCGGCACCACGAGCCGGAGCGTCGCGCTCTTACCCGGCTCATACCAGACGGTACCGGCACCGATCCCCGTCGTGGGCGGGCTGGTCCATCCGTACCTGAAGCTCTTGACCGTTTCGTCCCGAGTGTTGATCCGGATCATCTTGACGCTTCCCGGGCCCGAGTCGGCACCGACCGCGACGACCCCGACCCGCGGCACGAACGTGTCCACCATGAACTGGCACCAGCCAGACCAGGCACTGGTCCGACTGTAGGGGGCAGGGTCCGTGGCCTTCGCTCGGAACGCGTAGCGGGTGAGCGCGGTCAGGCCGGACAGCGTCGCGGTGGTGGACCGCCCGTTGGCCGGCACGGACGCCCCGGTAGGCGGCGTTCGGCGCGGGGTGGTGCTGTCGATGACACCGCTGCTCGGCACCTGAACCCATTCGTAGGCGGTGGTCAACGCCTGCGTGGAGTCGGAGTCCGGGAAGATCGCGGAGAATGTTGGGGTCAGCGTGCCAATGGTGATCTGCTGCCCGGTCGGGCAGGACAGCCCCGCGGCCTGCAGGACGATCGGCGCGCCGGGGATGCTGTCGTAGTCGACAATGAGTTTCGCGTTGGCCGGCCAGAACTTCTTGTAGCGGTCGGTGGTGGACTCGCCCGTGCCGTCGGTGGCGCTGCACGCGCAGAAGCCGAGGGTGATGTTGGTCCAGTTGTTGGTGGCGTGGGTCTGGATGATGCTGGTGACGGCCGAGCCGGTGAAGTTGACCGTCATGTCCGGCTGCGGCGAGTCCGAGCAGCCGGAGCCCTCGTTCGCATGCGACTGCGCGCTGGCCTTGAGGCTGTTGAGCTTCGGTGCCCAGCTCGTACGCGGGGTCGTCGAGATGCTGGCCGAGTGGTACATGTAGGTCGGGGTGTTGTCGCACGACCACGAGTGGTCCAGCTTCATCTGCACGTACGCCGACTCGATGTGCTTGCCCTTCATCGACGACAACGGAAAATCGAAGTACGAGCGGTAGATCTTGCCGCTGTCCGGATCCCTACCGACCCGTGCCACCGCCGTGTCGGTGTTGTTGGTGTTGTTGTTCGTCGCGTACGCCCATCGCGACTTCCCCGTCGACCACGCCGGATCGATGAACACCGGATAGGCCGCGGCCTCGGACAACAAAGCGGCGTCCGGTCGCAGCAACAGCGCCCGACCGGCGACCTCGACTCCGACCGCCGCAGTCCTCGCCACGTCACCCGGAGCCGCCGCCGAGGATCGGCCCGGCAGGCCACCGCCCTGGTTCTTCCCGACGGCTGCGGCCCGTGCCGAGGCCGACAGGACGGTGTTCGAGTCCCACATCACCGCCGGCTCTGCCGTCGCCAGGACCGCCGTGCCCGCGAACGCGGACAACCGCCCATCGGCGCCACGCACCACCCGGGCGTCCCCACCCAGGTCGAATCGCAACGACCGCAGCGCCGGATTCGCCGCCGCTTGCGGAGACTTGACCGCGAAGACATGCGTGAATCCCGTGCGGGTCGCCCGGAGCACCAGGTCCGTGCCCGGCAATACCTCCGCGTACGTGGCCGAGTCACCCGACACGGTCGGCCTCGGCAACCCACCCGGCCACGACAACGTGAACGACTTCCCGGCCCGTACCAACGTCACCGCCGGACCCTTGCCACCGGTCGAGAACCGCACGTCCGCCACTGAGGCCACCGGCCGCAGAGTTCGACCGGCGGACCGCAGCGACAGGTCGATCTCGGCCCACGAGCCGTCCGCCCGACGCGTCCGCTGCGGCACCACCGCCGACTCCGTCGTGAACCCACCGGACGGATTCGCGAAAACCTGTGACAACTCCGACCGCGCCGACAGCACCTCCACCCGCCGGCCGGACCGCTTCGCCGCCACCACAGCGGACTCGGCGTCAGGCGCCACCGACGGGTTCGGCGCCGCAGCCACGGGCGCCGCCGCCTCGGCGGGTGATGGCGCCACCAGCAAGGAACTGACGACCACGGCCGCGATGCCAGCGGCAAGGAAACGTCTCAGCGGAAAGGCAGGCAGCATCAAGCGGCCAGTCGCCATCTCAACCCCCGTGAAGGATTTCAACCAGTCGCGCGCACTGTATGGCACTCGGTGCGCTCCGTCTACAAACGCCATCAGGTAAGCCAGCGCTCGACCGTGAGCGGCCCGGCACGAACGGCCGTCGATACCGCAGGTCGCACGTTCGCGGCACGAGGTCAGCAGCGGACCTCGCTCCGGCGATCGGTGCGGGCCGGCAGGAGAACCGCCGACCCGCACCGGGTCACTTGTCGGCCTGCGCGTCGCAGAGCACGTCGATCTGCACGATCCTCGACGTGCCCTGACGCACCATCTGCTGTTGGTTGCTGCTCAGGTCGTCACCGAGGTAGTCCACCGCCTTGGTCCGGTCCCGGATCTCGTACACGGTCACCCGGCAGGTGCCGGTGCCCGAGTCGGTGCCCTGGCCGGTGGCCAGGTAGTCGTAGAACAGGTAGGACAGGTCCGTGCCGCCCGAACTCAGGGTGAGCCCGGGCGCGGTGACCGCAGGCACGCCGTCGCCGGCCGGCCCGACGTAGGACAGACCTTCGCCGTCCGCGTACGTCGTCTTGACCAGCGTGAATCCCTCCACGCGGATGCGGTCGGCGTAGCGCTGGGTCTCGTTGCCGTCGCCGCTGCAGCCAACCACGGCGACGACCAGCAGCGTGGCCGTCACCGCGTATCCGGCCCGGCGGGGCACCGACGTCAGGAACACGTGAACACTCCGGAGTAGCAGACAATCCGGTCGGCCGTCTGATAGTAGCGACCGATGCTCGTGGCGTAGACCGTTGCCCGAGGGCCCAGATCACCACCCTGCAGCCGAGCCTCGTTGTAGTTGCGTTCCCCGACGTTGTAGACCCCGGCGCCCACCTGCTGCGGCGTCCACTTCTCCTTCATGCCGGCGGTGGCGGTCCGCTCCGCCAGGGCCGTGGTGTCCTTCAGCCGGTACGCCGTCACTTTGATGGAGAGGTCGTTGTGCCAGATGAGCGAGGACCAGTCGACGTCTCCCAATGCCTCCGGGTGGTTCGCCTTGGTCTGCTCGAACGATTCCTGTTGGATGTTGCCCCAACCAATCGACGGAGGGTTCGCCTGCTCGCCCTTCTTGAAGCCCGTCACGTTGCCGACGAACTCCTTCAACGGGCCGTAGATGCCCAGCTTGTCCGCCACCACGCTGGCCGCCTGCACGTTCTGGTCGATCGACGCGTACTTCTCGGAGTTGCCCACCTCGGCCATCAGCACCGCGAGCAGCCACCGCGGGTCGATGTCCGCCTCCTGAGCCGACTCGACGGCCATCAGCAGCCAGGCCGCCGGACCACTCGGGTTGCGCCACATCGTGGCTCCGACCACCTTGCGGTAACTCTGCTCCCAGTCCTTGGTCTTGGTCAGTCGCGGTGGCCGACGTCCACCCCAGCCGTTGAGCTCCGGATCACGATCCAGCCGCTTGCGGTTCTCGACGTCATGCAGGATGTCCTGCTGATACTCCTGCATCGAGACCCCCTCCGGGATGGTGCCCGTCGGGTCGGAGGCCGTCACCGGCGAGTTGTTCGCATACGCGTAGGCGTGGAACTGCTGCGGATCCTTCAGGTCCTGAACCGGGTCCACTGACACGAAGCGGCCGAGGCCGGGGTCGTAGTCGCGTGCCCCGATGTGGGTCAGACCGGTCGGGTCCTTGTCGCCGCCGACGAAGCCCTTCGGGTTGCGCCACTGCGGCTGGCTGCCACGTGGATCGCCGTAGGGGGTCTGCCGCCGGACAGAGACCTGCTGGGTGAGCGCGTCCACGCCGACCTGCTGGGTGCCCTGATGATCTGAGGAGAGCCAGGTCAGTCCGTTCGGGTCACGGCTGGCGACGGTTCTGCCGCCGAAGGTGTAGTACCGAACGGCAGAGACCGTCGAGCTGCTGGCCCGCCGGATCTCCTGGCCGGGCAGGTAGAGGGTGGTGCCGTTGGCGTCCCGGCGGACGAACCGGTTGCCGTCGACGTCGTACACGTTCGACTCGACGGTCTGACCACCAGCGCTCACGCTGGCGAGCTTGCCCTCGCTGTTCCAACTCAGCACCTGGGAGTTGGTGTACGCCGCGTCGCACGTGTTGGTGGTGGCGCCCGTCGGGCGACAGGTCATGTTGCCGGTGCTGTCGTAGCCGTACCGGGTCGTCACCGCGGTGCCGCCATTGGTGGCCGTGCTCACCGAATTCACGCCGTGCGGGCGGACCACGTTCTTGCCGCCGGCCGGCACTCCGTAGGTGCGGACTGTGTCGCCGGCCGTGGCGTGCACGATCTCGGTACGACGGTTGCCGACGTCGTCGATCGTCCACTCGTGCCAGTAGGGGGCCGGGCCGCCCAGGTTCGCCGTGGAAGGCGCGGTCGCACAGGTAACCCCGGTCTTCGGCGACCAGGCCGTGGTCAGCCGGCGCAGCGAGTCGTAGCGGAAGCACTGGCTGTCCGCCGAACCCACCTGTGGCGCGTCGGCGACCGAGAGGATGTTCCCGGCGGCGTCATAGCCGTACGTGGTGTCCTGCACCGTCCCGGCTGCCGTCTCTGGCTGCACCTTGTACCGCTCGAGCCGGCGGGTGGTCAGGTCGTAGTACGCCGCATCCTGGACGTACACCCCACCGTTGGTCTTCCGCGTGGTGATCGTCGGCTCACCGTAGGCGGTGTACTGCTGACCGATCACGTAGGAGCCGACGCCGATCAGGTTGGTGTCCAGCCCGCTGGCCAGGCCCGTCGTGGCGTCGTACCGGGTGGTCACCGTCTCGGTGGTCAACTTGTCGGCAGCGGGCAGCGTCACCGAGGTCGCGTCCCCCGTGTAGGGCGAGTAGCCGAAACCGTAGCTGTACGTTCCGGAGATGCCGGCGCCCTCCACGCCCGGAACCACGTACTGCGCACCGGTCGGCTGGTAACGCTGGTTGTACCCGGTCACCCGGTAGGTGTACGCGTTCGCCGAACCCGCGGGCTCGTAGCGGATGCTCTGGCCCAGCTGGCCCCGCAAAGTCTGGCCGCTGTACAGCCGGTCGTACTTCCACTCGGCCCGCTTTGTGCCGGCTGAGATGGTGTCGTCGTACATACCGATCTTGCGGCCGAGCTTGTCGTACTCGTAGACGAGCAGCTCGCCGCGGGCATCGGTGGTCTTCACCAGGTCGCCGTAGTCGTTGTACTCGCTCACGGTCGTACCCTTGTCGGGATCGGTGGTGGCGGTCTTCCGCCCCCGGATGTCAACGGTGTACCGCCACTCGTTGCCCATCGAATCGGCGACGGTCCGCAGTTCTCCCTTGCGGTCGTAGCTGTAGCGCGTCGTCAGGGTGCTTGACCCGTGTTGACGAAGTTCGACGGTGCGCCCCAGGGCATCCACCACCGTCGTGGTCGGTACGCCCCCTGACGGCGGGGTGACCTTCGTCGCGTCACCGAGGTGCTCGGTGGTGGTGCGCCACTTCTCCACCAGGTTCGTCACCCCGTCGGTGCCGAAGAAGATCTGGTCGGTGGCTCGGGAAGCACCGTCGAAGACGGTTTTTGTCAGCGCGGGAACGGACCACTCCGGCTCCCACCAGAGCGCGCCGGACGGCGTGCCGGGTTCGGCGTGGGCCGAGTAGGCGGTGACCGCCCGGCCGGCCTTGTCGTACAGGGTGTCGGTGACGACCCGGCCACCGCCCACGCCCGCCGTTTGGACCTGCCGGGCCCGTAGCAGCGCGTCGAAGATCTGGTGGGATGTGGTGTACCCACCGCCCGGGTGCAACGTCCGGCTCGTGGTGTAGGGGTAGGCGTTTCGCGCCGCGGCGAACGTGTAGTCGTATCGCGCCGAGGGGCTGTCCGGGTGGTCGGCCTTCGCCCAGCCGATCTTCCAGACCTGCGCGGTACGGCCGAGCGCGTCGTACTCGATGTCGGTGACCCGCCCGTTGGGATCGGTGGTACGCACCGGCGAGCCCCGGTACGGCTCCGACTCCACGGTGCTGACCCAGCCGGTGCCGCCGTTGGGGTCCGCGGTGGTCGTGGTCACCATCCGCAGCGGTCCACCGGAGGCCGGCAGGTACGCCTTCGTCGTGACGTTGCCTCGGTCGTCAGTGCTCCGGCTGATCCGACCGAAGGCGTCATGGCCGGACTGGCTCTTGACCCGCCAGACCGTGCCGCCCTCGCTCGACCAGTCCTTCAAGCTCTCGACCTTGGTCACCAACCCCTTCGTCGGGGCGGTGCCGACGCTCGTCGCACCGTCGTAGTAGTTCCGCTCGTCCGAGACGACGTCGTCGGGTCCGGTCGGCGCGACCCCGCAGGCCAGCGCCGTGACGGTGGTCTGCTGGACGGCGTCGACGAGATTCGCGGCGGTGTTGCGGTGGTAGCGGTACGTGGTGCACTTCTCGTCGCCGGTCTTCGCCGTGTCCCCGTCTTCCTGGGTCCAGGTCGTCGTGCCATAGGTGTCGTCGAAGCGAGACACCGTCCGGGTGGTGCGCCACCCCGAGGCCCCGTCCACTCCGAGCGCGGTGGCCGAATAGGTGGTCATCGTTCGGGTGAAGCGGGCGGTGACCGTGTCACCGTTGATCGTGCGGGATGCCAGTGCCGGTGACATCCAGGGCACGTTGACTGTCTTACTGACCGACTTGGTGCCGACGCCGTTGTAGGTAACCTGCTCGCGCATCAGGCCGGCGAACTGGTCCTCGTCGTACACCGTCTCGCCGCCCAACGAGGCGCCGACCGTGACGGTCCGCGAGCCGCCCGAGGTGGACGCCCGGTCTCCGTGCATGCCACGCAGGTACGTGGTGCGGGTCAGCGTCTGGTCCGGCGCGTCGCCGACCCGGGTCTCGACCGTGGCGTACCCCCTGAACTGGCTCCACGTCTTGCGCTTCGGCTTCACCAGGCCGTCGTCGTCGGCATAGTGCCAGGCCGGCGAACCGACGTAGGTGTAGAACGTGTTCTTCACCGGCTGCCCGTGGTCGGTGCCGTTCACCATCACCATCAGATCGGACTCGGAGATCTGAGTGACCACGTACTTGTGCCACCACTCGGTGATGTCCGGTCCGTCCGGATCGTATGGGTCCGCGCCGATGACCGGGTAGCACCGCTTCCCGTTGTCGTAGGCCGCTGCGGGAAGGTTGCCCGACGAGCAGTCCGGAAGGCTGTAGGTGACCTGAACCCTGGCGCCGGTCTCGGTCACGATGTTGCCGATGCGCATCCGATTGTTGGTGGTGTTGTTCGCCGTCAGCACGCGGTTGCGCAGGGCCACCGGCTCGAACGTCACCGGCGGCATGCTGACCGCCGTGCCGGCCAGACCGGTGTGCGCGATCGCGCTCAACCACATGCCGGCGTGATCGCTGCCGTCACCGACCGCCGGGTAGGTGTGCGTGAGCGTCCAGGAGTCCACGGCCTGCCACGCCGGAGTGGCCTTGGTGGTGTCCCAGACCTGTGTGGTGATCTTCGACAGTCGCTTCGTCGACCAGTAGGTCGGTGAGTAGTTCTCCTTGCAGTTCGCCGCGGCCTCGGTGCACTCCTGGTCCCAGGGCACATCCTTCCAGTGCGCCGCGTCGTGCGTGCCGCAGCCGGCGTCACAGCGGTCCGCCGTGGTGAAGAGCACCTGGGCGGTCGGCGTCACCGACCGGTCGCCGGAGCCCCGGTCCCACGTGCCGTAGTCGATGCGAGTGAGCGTGCCGGCCCGCACATAGGACGCCTTGTCGGTGTTGGTGGCGTTCCGCCCGTAGTAGTTGGTCTCGGTGCCGTACCAGTAGGACATCGTGTTGCCACGGGGGTCCACCACGTAGTCGAGGTTCCACCGCCAGGCCTGGTTGCAGAACGAGGCGGTGAAGGAGCTGCTGTGACACGGCTCGCCACTCTGGTTTCCGGCCACGGGGACGGTCCACGTCGAGTTGGTCTTCGTAGACTGGCCGGGCAGCCCGTGCAGGCCGAAGAAGTACTGGGTGCCATCGGTCGTGGTGACCTTCCAGCTCTCCCCGTTGTCGTCACCGTTGCTGCCACCGGTGACCTTCTCGATCTTCGAACCGTCCTCGTTGCGGGTACGCCAGCCCTTGCCCGTCTCGTACACCAGCTCGGAGCCGCGCCCGTTCAGGGACAGGGTGGCGTTCTCCGACCGCCAGCACTGGTCGCCGGTCTTCTTGCTGCTGTTGCTGTTGGTCATGTCGTCGCCGCAGCCGACGTACTTACGCTCGATGTAGCCGGACCACAGGTCGAATCCCTCACCGACCCAGGTCGGTTGGTTGTTGTCGGTGCCGGACTTGCCATCCATCGTCGCCGACGAATAGCCGAGCGAGAAGGTCGGTACCGGGCCGGCGATTCCCAGTGGCACCTTCATCGGATACGACCAGTTGAAGTCACCCGTCGCGCCGCCGGCGGACCAGGTCGCCGATGGGGCGAGTGAGGTGGCGGTGTAGTCACCCTCAGGCCCGGCGGCGCCGGCTGCAAGCGCGACGAGAGTGGAGCCGGCGGCACGGGCCCCGGGCGCCGCCACCGGCACGGGCACCTCCGCGCTCACCTGGCCGTCCTTGTTGACCGATCGCAACGGCTTGGCGACACATCCGTGCACCGGTCGGTTCTGCAAGGCGCACTCGGGCACCTGCCACAGCCGCAGCCGGGATGACCAGCTGCCGCCGATGGCGTTGCGGAATTCGCGGTAGTCCACCGAGATCGCGGCGGCGCCGGGACCCGCCGCCACGCCGCCCGCGGTCTTCGCAGCGGTACCACTGACCCGGATCAGCAGGCCGTCACGCCACTGCGCCGGCACGGTGGACCGGTCGAGCAGCTCCATGGCCACCGCGCCGGTCCGCGCTCCCTGCGGCCCGTCGGCCCGGCGCACCGTCACGGGCAGACCGCCGGCTCGCACGGCGGGGACGGCGGTCTGCCGCCGGCCCGCACCCGCTTCCGGCAGCGTGACGGTCGCCCGGCCGGGTTTCGGCCACACCGGAGCGGCGAGCTGGGCGTTGCGCGCCGGCTTCGTCGGCCACGCCCGGCCGGTGGCGGGCCCGCCGTCGGAGTCCAGCGCCTCAATCTGCGCCGACAAATGCGGCTTCGGCTTGGCCACCGCCTCGGGCGGGGCCGCAAGGACCGAGACAACCAGGGCACTGCTCAGCAGCGCCGCCGCGGCACGGCGCAGACCTGAACGTGATGTGGGCAGCATTGATCTATCCGGCGCCATCGCATCCCCCGTGATGAGCTGAACCAGTCGGCGAACTGTATGGTCCCGCCAAACGTTTGTCCATCCTGGTTACTCAGGGTGATCCGCCCGGGGGGCTGATACCAACCAAGCAAACACGGTGGAGCAGCCAATGCATGAGCAGCGGAAGGACTCCGTCCAGGATCGACCCGGGAAGCAGCTCGTCGAGCTCCTGGCTGCGCGCTCTTAGAAGGTTGATCGCCGACAATACGACCGTCGCGAATATCGTCAATGATTGGTCTCGAAAATGCCATTCAGGACCGGAGTACACAGTCGGGAAGAGGGCGAGGAACGAACCCATGGCGGCGTTGTCGACGCACGCGCTGACGTCCATCGAGCCCGCCACACCGTTGCGGTACAACGCTTCGATGAACTTCCGGAACTGGAACTGGCTGACCTGGCGACTCTCGCCTCGGCATCGGTGCGCAAGGCGCTTGAGGACAAGTGGCTGCGGGAGACCGTTACGTGGATCACGAGGTATGT
This sequence comes from Micromonospora sp. CV4, assembly GCF_003667455.1. Lineage (NCBI taxonomy): Bacteria > Bacillati > Actinomycetota > Actinomycetes > Micromonosporales > Micromonosporaceae > Micromonospora > Micromonospora sp. CV4. Next base: position 177,974 of record NZ_RCVI01000278.1, read on the forward strand.
CAGCGAAGATTCCGTCAACTGGGACCCCAGCAACACTGTGCTCTTGCGGCTCGAACTCGTAGCAGACGAACTAACGCAGGCGGACGTAGATGACCTTCTGGATCTGCCTAGACACGACAGTTATGGGCATAGCCAACTCGCCGGCATGGAGCAGTTCCTTGAGTACGTCGGACAGAAGGATCCGAGCAAGCTCTCGCCGAAGGCGCGGGCATGGCTCGCTATGGAGAAGCCGAATCAGCCCTGATCAGCATTGGAGGTCGACGATTATTGGCGATGGTTTGGAGCCAGAAGACTGCTGCTGAAAGGCGCTGCAAGAGGCAGATGGCCAACTACATAGCGGTCGTCATCCTGACAGGTACGACGTGCCCTGCGTGAACCGTCAACGGTAATCGGGTCGCAGAGACCGACTACGGCCGAAGCGGGCCACCGCGCCCGAAGCAAGACGTTCGGTTACCTTGAGCTGGCCGCCCCTGTCAGCGTCTTCGACCCCTTGCCGATGTTCCGCCAGGGCGTAGTGGCGGTGTTATCCGCCGCTGGCTCCGACGCGGAAGACCTGAGGATGTGGTGGCGTGGGCAGGTCGGGCGTCGACCAGGGTGGTTCTGCTGACGCGGCCTCAGCGCTGCCCCAGCCGTCCCCCTCGCGGTAGACAGCGCGACCAGCAAGAAGTCGCACAAACTCCTCGCGCAAGCCAGCTTGATCGACCGAGCGTCCGGCCAGTTGAGTGCACAGGACGGCGACTGGCCAAGCCAAATAGCGGCGGGCCACCACGTAGGTGGCAGCGGTGTGCAGAGCCACGTAGTCCTCGTACCGGCTGCGCACATCGACATGCTGTCAGACAGGGCCGACGGGCGGGGTGGCTGGATCTCCCGGCTTCCTCGCCAACCGAATAGGTCGTGGCGCCGGACCGCCGTTACAGCCAGTCGTGTTCGCGGGCGTAGCGGGCCGCTTCGTGGCGGGTCCGGGTCTGGGTCTTGCGCATCGCGTTGGAGAGGTAGTTGCGTACCGTGCCTGGCGCGAGGTGGAGCCGAGCGGCGATGTCGGCGACCGAGTAGCCCTCGCCGGTGACCCGCAGCACGTCGGCTTCACGGTCGGTGAGGGGGCAGTCCTCGGTGACGGCGAGCGCGGACACGTCCGGGTCGATCCAGCGCTTGCCCGCGTGCAGGGTGGCGATGACCGAGGTGATGTGTGCCGGCTCGGCGGATTTGCTGACGAAGCCCTGAACGCCGAGCCGCAGCGCCTTGCGTAGCACGCCGGGGCGGGCGTGCCGGGTCAGCATGAGGATCACCTGCTCGGGTCGCTCGCGGCGGATCTGTGCGACCGCGTCGAGGCCGTCCACGCCCGGCATCTCCAAGTCGATGACCAGGACGTCGGGCCGGTGCCGCAGGGTGGCGGCGATCGCCGTCCGGCCGTCCTGAGCCTCGGCGAGGACCGTGATGTCGCCCTCCATCGGCAGCAGCGCGGCGAGGGCCGTGCGCAGCAACGCCTCGTCGTCGGCGAGCACGATGGTGGTCATCGGCCGTCCTTCCCGCCAACCGTCGGGGCCGCGTCGGCCCGAGCGGGTGGGAAGACCGCTGCGGTCAGGAACCGCTCGTCCTTCTGTTCCACGGTCAGCTCACCTCCGTCGCCCGCGACCCGTTGCCTGAGTACCGCCAGTCCCCTGAGCTCGGGGATCGTGGTGGCGGTTACGCCGTCGTTGACGATGGTGATGCCCGACTCGGCGAGCGTGATCTGCACCTGGGTGGCCTGCGCGTGCCGCAGGATGTTGGTGGTGGTCTCGCGGAGCACCTGGCCGAGCAGTTCGCCGGCGCGGGCGTCGACCTCGGCCTCCCGGGTCACCCGGACGCGTATTCCGGCGGCCTCGAACAGGTTCTTCGCGTTCTCGATCTCCGCGGTGAGGTTGAGCCGCCGCTGCGCGTACGCGAGTTCCTTGGTCTGCGCGATGGTGTCGCTGACCAGCGCGTACGTCTCCCGCAGCTCCTTCTCCGCCCGAGCGGTGTCGCGGAGCAGCAGTCGCTGGGCCAGGGCGATCTTCAGCTTGACCACGTGCAGGGTGTGGCCCTGGATGTCATGCAGGTCGCTGGCGAACCGCACGCGCTCCCGGACCACGGCCAGCTCCGCCTCGCGTTCCCGGGTCTGTTCGAGCTCCCGGATGAGGTCGTAGAACCGTTCGCCCACCATCGTGAAGACCGTCACGACGACGGTGAGGGCGGTCGGGATGAGGACGTAGGTGACCAGGACGTGACCGATGTCGTCCCGCTGCACCAGCAGCCGCGCCGCGCCGACGGTGGCGACGTAGGTGAACAGCCCGGCCACCGCGAGAGCCCGATGCCGTCGCACCTCGCGCAGGGCAAGCGAGCCTACGGCGCAGACACCCCAGTACGCGTTGGGGCTGCCGCTCACCAGGACCCCGAGCGGCCAGACCGCTGCCGCTACGACCAGGCAGGGCAGCGCGACCCTGGCGAGGTCGTTGGCCGTCCACCGTTCGAAGGCCACCAGAGCCGCCACGGCCCCCGGCGCCAGGACGACGACGTGCCACCAGGTACGCGCGTCGGTGTAGACCAGGACCACCGCGGCGAACACCACGGGCGGCAGTGACGTGGCGAGATTGAGCCGGCGCAGCCTTCCCTGCGTCGACTCGGTGAAGCGCGGCGATCTCGCGGTCATCAGATCAGTATCCGGCAGCCAGGGGCCTCGACCAGTGACACCACGTCACATGCGGTGGTGACGTGGTGCCACTGACGGGTCGGCCGTGCCCGCGCTGTCATGGGTACATGTCCACCACACCTGTCATCGAAGTCGAACGGCTGAACCTCACCTACGGCGACTTCCACGCCGTGAAGGACCTCTCCTTCGAGGTACGGCCCGGAGAGCTCTACGCACTGCTAGGTACCAACGGAGCCGGGAAGACCTCGACCCTGGAAGTTGTCGAGGGACACCGGAGGCCGACCTCGGGGACGGTACGCGTTTTCGGGCACAGCCCCGCCGACCGGCGAGCGGTACGTCGCCGGATGGGCGTCATGCTCCAGGAGAGCGGATTCTCCCCGGACCTCACCGTCCGTGAGTCCGTCGGTCTGGTCGGCCGGCTCACCAGGCGCACCGACGACGTCGACCGGGTGCTCGACCTGGTCGATCTCACCGGTCGAGCCGGCCGCAAGGTGTCGCAGCTGTCCGGCGGGGAGAAGCGGCGGCTGGACTTCGCCACCGCCGTCTACGGCACCCCAGAGCTGATCTTCCTGGACGAGCCGACCACCGGCCTCGACATTCAGTCCCGCGACGCCGTCTGGGCGACGGTGGACCGGCTGCGGGAGAACGGCGCGACCATCGTGCTCACCACGCACTACCTGGAGGAGGCGCAACAGCGCGCGGACCGGATCGGGCTGATGCACGAGGGCGCCTTCCACCGGGAGGGCACCGTCTCCGAGCTGACCCGCACCCTGCCGGCGGTCATCCGCTTCTCCCTCCCGGCCTCGGCACCGATGCTGCCGGTGCAGGCCGCCGTCGACGCGGACGGGAAGGTCGCGGTCGAGACCTTCGAGCTGCAGAAGGACCTGCACCTCCTGCTCGGCTGGGCACAGGACCACGCCGTGGAGCTGCGGGACCTGGCCGCGGGACCGACCCGGCTCGACGACGTCTTCCGCGCCATCAACAGTTGATTCGTTCTTCCGAAAGGAGCATCACCGTGATTTCCATCGCGTCCAGCGAACTGATCCAGATTTTCCGCAACCGGCTGGTGCTGATCACCAGCCTCATCATCCCGGTCGCGGTCTGTGTGTTCTTCGTCCGTCAGCACGAGACCTACGCCGCCATCGGAAGCCTCGGTTACATCGCCGCGATCGTGATCTTCACCGTGGCCGCCTTCGGGCTCTACGCCACGGCCGTCACCACCCTGGCCTCCCGGCGACAGAATCTCTTCCTCAAGCGGCTGCGCTCCACCGCCGAAGGCGACGCCGGCATCCTCGCCGGCCTACTGCTGCCCGTACTGGTCCTGTCCGTGGTGCAGGTGACCGCGATCCTGACCGCCCTGGCCGTGGTCGCCGGCGAACCGGCCAACGTCGCCCTGCTGGTCGTGGCGGTCCTCGCGACCCTGGCCATGATGATCGGTTTGGCCCTGGCCACGGCAGGGCTGACGAACTCCCCCGAACATGCCCAGGTCACCACCCTGCCCGTCACCCTCGGTGTGATCGCCATGGCCAGCTGGGTGGGCATCTCCGGCACCGAGAACCTCGCCTGGCTCAAGCGGCTGCTGCCCGGTGGCGCGGCCACCGAACTGACCATGAACGCCTGGAACGGCGGCGTCGCCGTGACCGACTCCCTGCTCCTGCTTGCACCCACGCTCGGCTGGGTCGTCATCGCCGTCGCCCTGGCCACTCGACTCTTCCGCTGGGAGCCCCGCCGATGACCACCGAACCCCGGTCGGACGTCCCGACCCTCGTGGAAGATCTCCTACTGCTTCTGTTCCAACCCAGCTCCGGGACCATCGCGGGTGAGAACACGCTCTTCTACGTCCTCGGTGGAGCGGTCCTCGCGGACCTCGCCCTCGGCGATCACCTGACCACGGCGGACCGGGGGCGGGTCAGGAGCGTGGCGGGTCACCCACCGTCCGATGGCCTTCTCCGCCCGGCGTGGGACTACCTCGTCGAGAAACCGAGGGGGGTGCAGACGGCACTGGCGGCGATCGGTCCCGCCCTGCGCAAGCCGGTGTTGGAGCGACTCATCGCGCGAGGCGACATCGACCAGGAGCCCCGTAAGGTACTCGGCCTGTTCCGGACGACGGCCCTGCGGGACGGCAGGACCGAACGACGGGCCCGCCTGCTCGCCGACGTTCGGCAGGTCCTCGTCGACGGTGCGGAGCCGCAAGCCCGTGTCGCCGCGCTCGCGGCGCTGCTCTCGGCGAGCGGGACGCTACCGCAGTTCCACCGCGAAATCCCGTGGACGTCCGCGGTGATCACCCGGGCCAAGGAACTCGAGCAGGGCGACTGGGGTGCCGACGCCGCGGCGGCAGCCGTGACCCGCACCGTGACGGCCACGGTCGTCAACAGCGCCATCGTGGCCATCACCGTGCTTCCTCGAAGCTAGGGCGTGGGTGAGCCCTCGTCGAGCGGTACCGGGCGGACCTTCCGCTGGCGGTCGTCGACCAGGGCACCTACTACGCCGGCGGTGACGACGGCTACCGCATCTGATCGGCGTCCGGAAAGTTGGCAGAGCTTCGAGACGGCCAGCACGCTCGCCGGTGGGTCGGGTTGGGTGCCGATGTGGAGATCATCGTAGCGTTGCTTCCGCATCTGGTAACCCAGGCCGGGTCGCCACGGCCGCATGAGCCGGCACCGAGATGGCGGAACCGCTCAGTGAGACGGTAGGAGCTGAAGAGCCCCTGCTGTCAAATCGGACGCCGTCAAGTCCGGGCGGCCCGAGTCCGCCGCCAGCACCGAGCCGGCAACGCCGCCCACATTTGCGATCCAACAATAGCGACCAGCCACATCGAAGTTCGTCTACTCGTTCTGTACCGTCAGTCGCCATCACTGCGAATTGACCGGCATGCAACCGAGCCCTTGGTTAGGACCGCCCAATGCGACGAACTGTCATCATCGCCATGCCCATCGCCCTACTTGTCGCCACGCTGATCGGGGTGCCAGCCGCCCATGCCGCCAGCACGCTTCCCGTCGCGGCTGTAACGGCCAGCGGTCACGACGGCAACGTGCCGGCGAACGCTCTCGACGGCAGCCTCTCGACTCGCTGGTCCGCCGAGGGCGACGGCTCATGGATCCGCTTCGACCTCGGTTCCAGCATGCAGGTCGGCTCTGTTGGCGTCGCCTGGCACCAGGGCGACACCCGCCGGAGCACCTTCCAGGTACAAACCTCAACAGATGCCAGCTCATGGACCACCGCCGTCTCCCAGCGGGAGAGCAGCGGCACCACCCTCCAACTTGAGACGTACGACTTCAGCGACCGCGCCGCACGCTACGTACGAATCCTCGGCTACGGCAACACCACCAACGACTGGAACAGCGTCACCGAGGCACGCGTCTACGGCCCGGATGGCGGCAGCGGCACCTGCACCGTGCCCGCCGACGTGCTCAACCTGACCAACTGGAAGATCACCCTGCCGAGCGGACCGTCGGAAAGCCCCACCGAGGTAAAGCAGCCCGCACTGGACGCCTTCCAGGTGTCCCCCTGGTTCGTCACCGCAGACTCGTGCCGCGCCGTCCAATTCCGCGCCCCCGTCAACGGCGTCACGACCAGCGGGTCGAGCTACCCACGCTCGGAACTGCGCGAGATGACCAACAACGGCGCCAGCAACGCCAACTGGTCCTCCACTTCCGGTACCCACACCCTGGTCGTCGACGGATCTTTTACCGTCCTGCCGGCCGGGAAGCCGCACGCCGTCATCGCACAGATCCACGACGGCGACGATGACGTCACCGTCTTTCGCCTCGAAGGCTCGAACCTGTACGTCACCAACGGTGACACCACCCACCACAAGCTGGTCACCAGCACCTACCAGCTCGGCACTCGATTCCAGGCCAAGTTCGTGGTCAGCGGTGGTCAGGTCCGCGCCTACTACAACAACACCCTGCAGACCACCATCAACAGAAGCTTCTCCGGTGCCTACTTCAAAGCCGGCGCGTACACCCAGGCCAACTGCACCAACTCCTCACCCTGCAGCAGCAACAACTACAGCCAGACACTGCTCTACAGCGTCACCGCGACCCACTCCTAACCCACCGCGATCATGACGTGGCGATCGCGCTGGACCATGGGAGCACCGAGACCGAGGATCAGTGACGATGGGACGGGCCGGCGCCTGATGTGTCGAAATCCTCTTGGCGGCGGCGCGCCGTGATCGTGGTTACAGCCGACTCCTGGTGGGAACTGTGAGGTCAGATCCGACCGGGTTCGAACGGCGATGATCCCCGTGCCCGGCCGCGACGGAGACGGGCCCTTGCCGATACGGCAGGGGCCCTTCGTCGTTGCGGACAGGGCTGCAGGTCAGCTACCTACACAGCGCGCCGGTCTCTTCGGGCGGGCCCATGTCGGCCTACGCGATACGTGCACGAGGAGTCCGACATGTCGGCCCGACATCGAGATTGTCCTGAGCGTCGAGGTCCTGCTCGATGGTCCGCCGGGCTGCCGGCGCGACGGCAGCCCGGCGAGTCGGGTTAGCCTGCCGTCATGGCGAGCGCCGAACTGGATGAGTTGATCGTCGTGGACGCCGAGGCGCTGCGGACGTGGTTGTCGGCCAACCACGCTACGTCGCCCGGCATCTGGCTCGCTCTGACCAAGAAGGGCGGCACAGTCACGACGCTGACCTGGCAGCAGGCGGTCGACGAGGCCCTGTGCTTCGGCTGGATCGACGGGCAGGCCCGTAAACGGGATCCGGAGACCTCCTGGATCCGGTTCACCCCTCGCAGGCCCCGCAGTTCCTGGTCACAACGCAATGTCTCCCACGTGGCCCGGCTGGAGGCGCAGGGGCGAATGCTGCCCCCAGGCCGCGCCGCGGTGGAAGCCGCGAAGGCGGACGGGCGGTGGGCGAACGCCTACGCCCCGCCGTCCGAAGCCGAGGTACCGGCCGACCTGCTCGCCGCCATCGCCACCGACCCCGCCGCCCAGGCCATGTTCGACGTCCTCACCAGCACCAACCGGTTTGCCCTCATCCACCGCCTCAATGCCCTCAAACGCGCGCAGACCCGCGAGCGGAAGATCGGCGAGTTCGTAGCCATGCTGGCCCGTCACGAGACGATCTACCCGCAGAAGGCCAGGCCCCCGAAATCACCGTGATCGGCAACCCCATGATCAAGTGCTGATCCGCAGTCGGCCGCGCGTCACGTCGTGTTACGGCATACGCCAGTGGTCTGCAGCGGTGCACCGGACGACCTGGATACCGGCGGTCGTGGTGACCGGTGGCCCGGACCATGAGTTGTGGCCGGGTCTGCTTAGACGGCATCCCCGCTCTGCTAAGCACGCAGGTGGGGGTCGCAGTGGCTACGGGGTCAAGGGCGGCGGTGCGCCAACTCCCGCAGCTCCTCGGCACTCAGCGGCCCACCTGGATCGTGTGCCTATCGGTTTGGCCGCCCGGCCGGCAAACGGCTCATAGCCTGGCTTCATGACCGAGTCGGACGAGCAGTCGCAGAGCGTCCGTACCGTGATCGTGGCCGGTTCCGTCAACGTCGCTGTCGCCGTGGCCAAGGTGGTTGCGGGTCTGCTCTCGAGCTCGGCGGCCATGCTGTCGGAGGCCGCGCATTCGTTCGCCGACACCACCACCGAGGTACTGCTGTTCGTGGCGCTACGTCGTGGCGGTCGCCGGGCCGACGCCGCGCGCCCCTTCGGCTACGGTCGGGAGAGCTACATCTGGGCCCTCCTGGCCGCGGTCTTCACCTTCGTCAGCGGCGCCGGCTTCTCCATCACCCACGGCGTCCATGTCATCGCATCGGCCGAGGAGACTGGAGATTACCTCGTCTCGTACGCGGTGCTGGTCGTCTCCTTCGTCCTGGAGTCGGTATCTCTGATCCGGACGGTACGGCAGGTACGACGCCGGGCCAAGCGCTGGAAAATCAGTCCGGCAAGAGTCCTGCGGCGCACCCCCAACACCACCATCATGGCCGTGTTTCTCGAGGACAGCGCCGCCCTTGTCGGCCTGGGGTTGGCCGGAGCGGGCCTGGGGCTCGCCGAGCTGACCGGTGACCCGGTTTGGGATGGCATCGCATCGGTCGCCATCGGTGTACTACTCCTCGTGGTGGCCACCATTCTGGCCCGCAACAACCTCTCCCTGCTCGTCGGCCGGTCAGCAAGGGAGCCAGTTCAGGACGAGATCCGCCGGGAATTGGCCGCTCTGCCGAGTGTGCACGGCATCGTGGAGCTGCTGACCCTGCAGCTCGGTCCCGACGACATCCTCGTTGTCGCCAGGATCGACTTTGCTGACGAGGTCAGTGGCGCCGATATCGAGGACGTGGCCGACGAGGCCAAACGACGGTTGACCGCGCGTAACCCGGCGGTCCGGTTCGTCTTTCTCAACCCGACACGCACCGCCACGGGCCCGGAGCCGCCCAGCCATGACCCAGAACGCCCCGGCCGCGGCCGGGAACACCCCTGCTGATGTTGGGACGTGTGCGATCGCCGGACGAGCCGGTGGCTCGTCCGCGGTTCGTCAGGGGTGGATCAGATGTCGAGGTCCTCGATGGTCGGCTACGCCCTGGTCTTCACCGTTGACACCACCGGCGCCCTCATCGTCGGTCACCTCGCGGCACTCAGCTGGTGGGGCATGCGACTCACCGCACGCACCCTGCGGCTCACCTTCCCCCAACCAGAAACAACGCTGCGCCGCCTCACCGACCGGACGGGCGGTTGAAGGCCACGCTCATTGATCACCAGTTTGCGCGGAACGGCACAATGGGAACGGATTCCCCAATGGTTCTTCGAACCCGCTCGCCTCAGGAGGCCGGCCGCCCGCAGTCGCCGCATGCTGCTCAATGCGATCACGTGGCAAGGGATCGGACGGTCCACCCCCGGACTGGCCCTCCGCGTTGCGAGCATCCGTGCCGAAGGGGCCGGTTCGCTGCGTGGTCAATGGGGGCCGGACCTCGGGATGCGGACGCCGGCGGCGCGGAGTTTTGATTCGAAGAGTGTGGACAGCCGTGCCATGGCCGGGGTCGGCTGGTCGCCGTGGCGGGCGATCATCGTGTAGCGGGCCGCGGTGTCGGTGTGGGCCTGCATGCCCGCGACGGTCTTCAGCAGTGCGGGGTCGGCCAGGTAGTGGTCGGCCGCGTCCGCGGCGAGCCGGTCGATGCGAGGATCGTCCGCCTCCCAGGTCGCGGCTTCGGCGATGCGCCTGGTCAAGGCGGTGAGCTTGGGGTCTTTGAGGGCGTGTTCGAACTGGGTGAGGTAGTCGTCGAAGCCTGCGGGAACGAGCGCCCGGGCGAGAACCCAGCCGTCCCTGGTGGCCGCGACCTCTTCCTCGGTGTACCCGACGTCGAGCATGCGCTTGAGCATGTCCACGGCGCGGTCGGGCAGGAGCGCGCGGTCGCCGTCGGCGAGCCGGTGCAGCATGGCGCGCCGCGCGGTGAGCTCCGCGATGCGTTCGTCGAGCTGCTGCTCGACTTGAACGATGGCGGCGGTGAACAGAACGGGGTCGGCTTCGAGCAGAGGCCCGATCTCGGCCAGGGTCACGCCGGCGGCGGCCAGGGTCCGGACCTGCACCAGCCTGAGCAGGTCGTCCGACCCGTACCGCCGGTAACCCGACGAGTCGCGTCCGGGTTCGGCGAGCAGGTCGAGCTTGTGGTAATGCCGCACCGTCTTGATAGTGATGCCGACGAACGCGGCCGCCTGGCTGATCGTGACTCCGTTGCGCACCTGCTCATCCTGCCTTGGGTTCGAGCGCCGACCGCGCACCGGGTGCGGGGAACCGCGCCGGGCTCAGCGAGCTCGGCGCGGCCCCGGTTCTCAGGGGTTTACGCGGCCTGCCCGCCGCCGAACACCTCGTTGAGGAGGCGCTGCTGGGCATTCTGGAACGCCGCGGCGATGGTGAGGTTCGCATCGTCCACGCAGTTCAGGGCGGCGGTCAGGGTCTTGGCCCCGTCGGGGGTGGCATACATGAGCGCCGCGTGGCCCACGGAGGCGCCGTTGTGGGAGATGACGGTGGCGCCGTCGTCGGTGGTCAGCACGAACACCCCGAGGCCGTAGTCCATGCCCGGGATGCCCGTGGCACGCGGGGCGAACATCTCCTCGCGAAGTCTGTCCGGAAGGAGCTTGCCGCCGGTGAGCGCGGCGATGAACGTGTGGAGGTCTTCGGTAGTTGAGATCATGTCGCCGCCGGCGGAGACCCAGGAAGGGTTCTGGCGGGTGATGTCGACCGTGCGCGGCTCGCCGTCCTCGTCGTACCGGTAATAGGCGTGGGCGTGCGACTCGGCGATCTCCGCGCCGTCTGGCACCACGGTGTGCGACATGCCGAGCGGGGTCAGGATCAGCCGTCGCATCTCCTCGGTGATAGTGCGGCCGGTGATCTCTTCAATGAGCAGCCGGGCAAGGACGTAGTTGGTGTTGGAGTAGCTCCAGCCCGTCCCGGGCTCGAACCGCGCAGGCTTGGACAGCGCGAGTTCGACCAGCTCCTGCGGCCGGTAGGTCTTGAACCGATTGTCCAGCCATTCTTGACCATTGGGGCCGTAGGGCATGGGGATGCCGAACACGATCGATCCGTCTTCGTAGATCTCGCCGGTGAAGTTGAACAGGCCGCTGGTCTGCTGGAGCAGCATCCGCACCGTGATCCGCTCGTCGATCCCGAACTCGGGCAGGTGATCGGTGACCCGGTCGTCCAACCCGATCCTGCCCTCGGCTACGAGTTGCAGGACCAGGGTCGCGGTGAAGGTCTTGGTGTTGCTGCCGATCCGGATGTGCCCGTCGGCGGGCGGCTTCACGTCCCCGCCGAGTTCGGCCGCGCCGGCGCTGCCGACCCACTCGCCCTGCTCGTCGTTGACGCGGGCCGTGATCCCGATGATTCCGGGGTCGATGATCGCCTCGATCGTCCGCTGGAGGTTGGCGGTCCGGTTGGAAACAATGATGGTCACGGTGGTTCGCTCCTTCGAAGCGCTCGATTCCCTTCGGCTCCTGCCGACGCGAGAACCTTCCACCCTGACCTCGGGTCAAGGCCAAGCATGACGTGCGTCACTTGATTGTCGGGCAACCGGCTGCCGGGCTCTACCGCGCGCGGTAGCCGCGAACCCCGCCTTAGACGCTCAATTTGGAAGTGCGTGATCAGCGAGTCCCCGTGCCCCGAAATGCCGATTCGCGGTGGTTGTCCGCCTGCCCGGTCGTGCCCGCTCGTGACCCAGAGATGACGCTGCTACTGGCCCGTCGATGGCCCGCGTCGGCGATCGGTGCGGTGCCTTCGTCCGGGCGGCGGCGCGTGGGTGATTCTCGTCCGCTTGAGGTCGCCGGTAGACGCGCCCAGGTCATCCGGGCTGGACCCGTCAGGGTCTGCCACCTGCAGCAGGCCCGCACCGCACGTAATCAGGACGGCTGACGTCACTTTACGCTGCTCGCCCTTCCAGGGCGATTGCGTAGTCGGGCGGTGGGTGCGTTGAGCTTGGGATCGAGCGCAAGTACCGGAATCTCTACCTACCTTCGGCCGGCGACGACCAGGACGGTTGGAGCCTAACCGTGGGTCGTCCCACGCCGGGCCAGATCATCCGAGGGTTGCGCAGCCCGGACCTGGTGATCCTCTATGGCATGTCTCTTCTGGTGGCTGCCGGCGTGGGCCTTTATCTGCTGCTCAAGTAACCGCGTTTCCTTACCGTGCCAGCTCGGCCCCGTACGCCTAATCCGCGCCGATGACAGCCGTGTGGCCGTCCGGCCATTCTTCGCACCCCGATCATCCGAGGATCACGACTTCGGCATGGGTACGGTTGCCGCCCTGCCCGAAACGGCAACTACTGGCACCAAGCAACGGATTGCCCATCGTCTGATCCCGTGACATGGTTGTGCCCTGTTCCGGACCATCGGAGGCGGCTTTCCTTGTCCGAGATCTTCATCAATTACCGGTCGGACGACGACAGTTATGCGGCTCCTCTTCTCGACAACCATCTGCGTACTGTCTTCGGCGACGGGAACGTATTCAAGGACAGCCGGTCGATCGAAGCGGGCACCGACTTCCCGCCACGACTCTGGTCGGCGCTCATGGGCAGCAGGTTGCTGCTCGTGTTGATCGGCAAGCGTTGGTTGACACTGACGGACGCGAGCTCGCGACGGCGGATCGACCACCCGGACGACTACGTGCGCCGGGAGATCGAAGCCGCGCTGCTTGCCGGGATTCGGGTCATCCCGGTGCTGCTCGACGGCGCGAAGCTTCCCCGGGTCGACGACCTGCCGGTGACGGTGCGCGGCTTGACCACCCGGCAAGCCATGCACCTGCGGCAGCGGGAGTCCGAAATCGACCTGCCCGCGATCGTCAACGAACTGTCCAAGTGGGTCCGCCCGATCAAGGGCACGACGGAAGGGGTGCCTGACCAAGCTGCACCGTCGGCGGCGCGGGGCAACTTCGGGTCGGACGGCGTCTATTTCGAGCGCGGCGGCACCTACATCAAAGACCTACACGGAAATGCCGACGTCGTGAGCGGGGACAAGAACGTCTACGGCGGTACGCCGTGAGCACCGATCCGGCCGGCCCACCGCCTGCCCCACTCCCCGTCCCCGCCCAAGGTCCGTCGGCACCTGACCGGTCCGAGAAGCCGCGCGGGGTCAGGCAGGCCGGCAACGACGTCGCGGCCAACGCGCAACAGCCCGGACAGGCCGCCGAGACCAACAACTTGCGCCGCGAGGCCGAGGTCGTGTTCGCCTCCGGCGGGACGTTCTTCGGCAGCGCTGCATCGGTGCAAAGCGTGTCCGGCAACCAGTACGTCTACCACGTCACGTCGCCGGGCGGCCGATCCACAGTTCTCTACAGCATCGACCCGGCGCAGACCCGGCTGCTGCGCGAGGCCTTTGTGGCCGATACCGCGTACGCGGCGTTGCTCGGTCGCAGCCGGACCCGGAACGTGGTGATCCTGCAGGCGGCACGTGGCACCGGCCGCAGCGCCACCGCCCAGCGGCTCCTGCTCGACAACCACCAGACCGAGATCTTCAGCTTCGCGCCGGACGTGCCGATCGGCGACGTGGCCACGACGATCACCAAGGCCGGCGGCTACCTGATCGAGGAGATCGACGACACCAGGGCGCGCGCGCTCACCACCCTGGCCCTGAACGATCTCGACGCCAAGCTCGGCGCGCTCGGTGCGAAGCTGATTATCACCATGGCCGCCGGCCTGGCTCTCTCCGATTCCGGCCTGCAGAGCTTTGTGATCAGGATCGAGCAACCGCCGAGCCACCGCTCTATCATGGAAAGCCACCTGAGGTATCGGCTCGGCGACATCCGCGCGGACAATCTGCTGAGCCGGCCGGATTTCTGCGCCGTCTTCAACGACGCCGTCACCTCCGACTCCGCACGCGACCGGGCCGCTCAATTCGCGGTGCACGTCGAGGAGTTGATGGCCCGCGGACAGCTGGAGCTGGGTCTGCTCCGGTCCCGGATGAAGTCATCGGTGGCCGGTGAGGTGGAGAGCTGGTTCGACGGGCTGGCCACACCCTCGCTGAAGTACCTAGCGATCGCGGTCGCGCTGCTCGACGGGCTGCCGTACCAGAGCGTGGTGGAACCGGCCGAGTCATTGGAACGGCGGCTCACCCGCCCGACTGCTTCGACACCCGCGCCGGCGGCAGCTGCGGTCGACCCGTTCGCCACCGGGCGTACCCATCGCGTCCGTCAGATCCGGGCCGAGGTGGTGCGGTCCGAGATCACCACCCGATTCGGACGGGTACCCGCCGAGATCATCCGGTACCTCGATCCGGCGTACCCGCGGGCCGTCATCGAGCTGGTGTGGCGTGAGTACGACGGCCTGCGCAGAGATCTGCTCGGCTGGCTGGGCGACCTGGCCAACCATCCGGTCGACGCGGTGCGGGTGCGGGCGGCTGCGGCGATCGGGCTGATCTCCACCACCGCGTTCGACTACATCAGCAAGACCGTGCTGCGACCATGGGCGAACGACTCCAAAGACAACAAACGGGAGATGGCCGCCTTCGCGCTGCGCGCCGCCGGCCGCTCCCAGAAGCTGCAGCAGCAGGCGCTGACCCTGGTCGGCGAGTGGATCACGAGCGACTCGTGGCAGCTGAACGCAACCGCTGCACGGGTGTACGGGTCGGCGCTCGGATCCGCCATGCCGGACCGGGCGTTCCGGGAGCTCGACCGGCTGTCGCGCACCGAGTACGCGGATGTCGCCTTCGCGATCAGCTACAGCCTCGCCGAGCTGACCGAGGCCGACCATCGCCAGGCGCTTCCCGCCACCGACTTGTCGGTGAAATGGATGCGCAGCCAGCATCAGGGGCAGAGCGCCACCGGCGAGATCGCCTTTCTCACCCTGGCGGCCGACCTGGTCGGGGCGGCGGATGCCGGCCCCGTTCGCTGGCCGCTGTTGTTGCAACTCGCCCGTACCGACCGCGGGCTCTCGCACGCCGTGGCAGCAGCTTGGGACTTCACCCTGAACGGCGCGATGTTTCACCGCTTCGCGCAGGACATCGCGGGCTCCTGGGCCGAGCGCGTCGAGCCGGACGAGCAGGCGCGCCAGGCGTTGGCGCTGATGCTGGCGAGCGTCTGCGCCGGCAGTGAGCGCACCGAGAAGCTCGTCCGGCACATGGTCCACGGCTGGATGTCGAAACCGGGCACCGCTCAGGCGCCGCGGACCGCGCAGGCCGTGCTTGCCGCCCTCATCTGATTCTGGAGTAGGCACCGATGAATCCGAACCCGGTCCAGTCCCTGATTCTGACCCAGCAACCTGTCAACCGGATGCAGTTCTCCGCGCCGCCGGTACGGGCCGGCGTGACGGTCGTGTACTCCCGTGCCGACGGGACGGTCGAGAAGCTGAATCACCGGCTGACCTTCACCGAGGCGCTGAGCGGCGTCTACCGCAACGTGTACGAGGTGGACACCACCCGCCACGACACCCGCATTACGATCAGCGGGCATGACCTGCCCACCCGCAACGACCGGTTTTCCTTCGTCGCCGACGTGACCGTCAACTGGCAGGCGACCAGCCCGGATGTGGTGGTCCGGGAGGGCGTACGGGACGGTGTGTCCGTCGTTTCCCGCCGGGTCCTGGCTCTGCTGCGCGGCATCAGCCGGCGATACTTGATCACCGATTGCGAGCGGGTCGAACGTGAGATCAACGACCTCCACCTCGGCGGTCCCGTGGTGATCACCGAGTACGGCATCACCATCCATAGCGTTACCGCGTTCGTCACCGTCGACGCCGCCGCCCGTCAATACCTGCAGCAGCAGGAACAGATCGAACGGCAGAAGGATCTGACACGTCGCGGCCACGTGCTGAACGTCGACTCGCTGCGCAACGAGCAGGAGCTGGAGCGGCAGCGAATGGAGGCGGTGACCCAAGGCGTTCAGGGCGAGCTGCAGCTGATCGCACTTCACCTCCGCCACCATCCCGACGACGCCCTGCAGGTGATGCAGATGATGCACAACCGGCAGCTGGAGCTGGAGCAGCAGCGGCAGGCGCGATACGCGAGCTCGGACGAGATCTTCACCAAGATGCTGGACGCCGGGCTCGTCCAGGCGGCCGACGTAGATGAGATCCGCCGTCAGGTCCTGCAAAACGCCCTGCACATGGTCGGCGGCGCCCCCGAGCCGCCACCGAACGCCTTGGCCGCGCCGCCGACCATGTGCAGGGCGTTTTGCAGGAC